>JAGPBO010000158.1 GCA_018063305.1 Cyclobacteriaceae bacterium | reverse complement strand
CCAAAAACTTTTGCCAATTCACGAATGATGGATTTGCCTTTATAGGTTACGTGTGTTCCCAGCAAACAGACATGGTCGTAGCCGTATTTGTTAAAGAGATATTCATAGATAGCATCGCGATTATCCCACGAAAAATCAATATCGAAGTCGGGCGGAGTAACACGCTCTTCATTAAGAAAGCGTTCAAAATATAAATCAAGTTCAATCGGATCTACATTGGTAATACCGAGACAAAAAGCTACGGTGCTGTTTGCGCCACTGCCACGACCTACAAAATCGTAATTATTTTTTCTGGCAAAACGAATTAAATCGAAGGCAATCAAGTAGTAAGCGGTAAATCCTTTTTGTGCAATGATGCGAAGTTCTTTTTCAATGTGCGATTGCCAGATCGTTTTATTATCCCCATAACGTTTTGCGTATCCACTAGCGGTAATGGTTCGCAAGTACTTCATATCTTCCACTGGCCCGGAGGTAAAAAACTTTTTGTTTTTGTCTTCGCCAAGTTTGCATTCGATGAAACATTGATTCAGTATAGATTCTGCATTGCGAATTAGTTCTGGAAATTTTTCAAACAGTTTTTCCAAATCATTTGGAGGCAACATAAACTCTTCTTTACGTGCCTGATGCTGTTCGGGAAGTTTGCTTAATAATGTGTTGTGGGCAATGCAGCGAAGAAGCCGGTGTGCGTTATGATCCCGATAAATAAGTTTACCGTTTCTGTTTTTTTCGGGCGGCAGAAAAGTAACAGCATGAAGTGCTGTAAATTTATATTCATATTCTTCACGCAATGGATGAACAGCAAATGATATTAAATCATGCTTGCCCACGCCAATGTGTTCGGATGCTTTTAATTGATCGGGCTCTATTTTCCCAAAAGGATAGATTGTGAATGTCTGATCAAGTTCGGGTGCGCGTTCAGGAAATTTTTTTGCCTCGCGATTGTGGTATGATAAAAAGCGATTGATAGCCTCAAGGCCGAGATTGTTTCTGGCGATAATTACATAGAGAAGAGTGCTATCATTTCTGAATTCAATACCTACAGCAATATCTAATTGGTAAGCAGGGTTTCCATATTTGGTGAGTCCATTTTCGCAAGGTCTGTTTTCATCACAGATGCGCAGCAAATCCAAATGAGAAGAAACATTGTTGATTTCACTAAGCACGAGTTTGTGAACGCCACAACGTTTTGCTTCTTCAAAAAGCGTTTTGATAGGCAGCGTGCCATATTTGAAGCTGAAGCCGGTGTGACAGTTGAGATACACGGATAATGTATTGATGAGTTAATTTGAAAATAAGTTGATGAGATTCGTCAGATTTGATTTTAGTCTAACCCTCAGGTAATTCCTCGGCCTGTGTTCTCACAGACCGAAATCAAAATCGACCGAGGTTAGAGGAGTAATTCATCAGTTAATTTTTTGGTGCTTGAAATTCCAGATGCGCTATCACCATGCGTATTTCTCCGTAACTATAATTATCACCTAAGATTACTTTTATTGGGGCCAACAATTTTCCATTCGATTGCTCCATGGCTTGCTTGATCACTGGAATTTTTGAAGTATCCATGAGCTGATCGATTTTAAGTTTCCCTTGTTGCACATAAAAAGCAAGATGTCCTTCTATTGTGATCTGACTCATACCACGCAACTGGGCAATTCTTTCTATCGAGTGTCCGTCTACAAACATGTCGAAACTCTGTTGCTTAGTATCCGTTTCTCGTTCTGGTCTTTCTTTGCGAATTCGTTTTGGCGTTTTATGATGAATGCGTGAAGTAAGTTGATGCTCTCTGCAATAGTCGGCCACAACATCCCAAAAGTACTTGCCATATTTTTCAATCTTCACTTCGCCAAAGCCTGAGATTTTTCTGAACTCATCTTTGTTATGAGGAAGATACGTAGCGAGTTCCATCAACGTGGCATCCGAAAGCACAATATAAGCAGGCACATTTTCAGTGCCTGCTATTTGTCTTCGTGTATCTTTCAATCGCACGAAGAGTGCTTCTTCATGATCTGCCTTTTGTACTTCTGTCTCAATTTTTTCTTTTGCCCGGGCGATCATCACTTTCGTAGTACCTTTCAACACGTGTGGACTTATATTCGTTAATTGTAGAATCGGATAGATACCTTCTGCTTTTGCGAGATAACCTTGTGCGAGAAGATCGCGAATGATATTGCTCCATTCTTCTTTGCTTACATCAGCACCAATACCAAAAGTTTTTAATTCTTTATGTCGCTCCTGAATTTTTGCAGCCTGCGATCCGCGCAAAAAATCAATGACATACCCAGCGCCAAATCGTTCTTCAAGTCGCGTTACCGCTGAAAGTACTTTCTGGGCAAGCACGGTGGCATCAGTCGTTTCTGTTCGGGTAAGGCAGATGTCACAATTTCCACAATAATTCTCCGCGGTCTCATCGAAGTAGTTCAATAAATATTTTCTTCGACATGTGGTGAGATCGCCATACTCAGCCATCTGATCCAACTTGCGCAAGGTTATTTTAGTTTGTTCTGGATTGTCATCAATCTCAACAAATCTTTTTAGCTTACTCACGTCTGCATACGAATAAAAGAGCAATGCCTCACTGTTCAACCCATCGCGGCCCGCGCGGCCTGTTTCCTGATAATAGCCTTCTATATTTTTTGGAAGATCCATGTGCGCCACGTAGCGCACGTTGGATTTATCGATGCCCATGCCAAACGCAACGGTAGCCACGATGATCTTCACGTCATCACGCAAAAACATTTCCTGATGTTTCGAACGAATATTTTTCTCTAACCCCGCGTGATAGGGAAGCGCTTCGTAACCTTCATCTTTGAGATCGAGCGCAAGCTTCTCTACCGATGCACGGGATAAACAATAAATGATACCCGCTTCATCTCTTCGTTTTTCAAGAAAGTCAAGCAGCTTTTCAAAGCTATTACGCTTTGGCTCTATCGTATAGCGAATATTAGAACGATTGAAACTGGAGATGAACGTAACTGGATTGTTAAGCTCTAATTTTTCAAGAATGTCTTTTCGCGTAAGGCGATCAGCGGTAGCGGTGAGTGCAATAACGGGCACATGCGGCATACTACGTTTCAATTGCGCTAGCATCAAATATTCCGGTCGAAAGTCATGCCCCCAATGCGAGATACAGTGCGCTTCATCAATAGCAATGAGACTGACATGGAATGTTGGAAGTTGTTTGAAGAATGTGCTTTCCGGTGCGAGGTACAATAGCTTTACCTGTTTTGATCTCACCCTGTTTAAAATATCTTGTTGTTGTTCGCTGCTTTGTGTAGAATTTAAATAATCAGCTTCAATGCCATTGATACGTAATGCATCCACCTGATCTTTCATCAATGCAATGAGCGGAGAGATGACTATGGTGAGTCCGTCAAACAACAATGCGGGAATCTGATAGCACAATGACTTGCCTCCGCCCGTTGGCATAAGCACAAACGTATCTTTTTTTTGGAGTACAGCATTGATAATATTCTCCTGCTCTAATCGAAAGGAAGCGTATCCAAATTTTTCTTGTAGGATGGTTAATGCGTTCATAAAGATTTTGTTTGTTGATAAATCAGTATCAGTGTCTGGTTACAGCCGATATTTCCATGTCTTATAATATTTAGGCGGCAAAAGCACGTTTCGAGATGACGATACGCTCTTCTTTTAAGAAATCATTTTTTTAACATCCATTTTGTCATTACAGCCTAAGTTAAATATTAAACACATTTCACTTAATTCCAAAAGTTGTGCTTCTCATCACTATTAGCTCTTTCTTTCTCTTTTATCCTCGGTCTGTGTCCTCACAGACCGAAATCAAAATCTTTCTCTATAGTCAGTTAGAATCTCAAACTCATCAAAACCACTTTCATAAAATTTAGCTGATGACCACCTATACATTTCTGGTCTACTCGCTAAATTCCATTGCTCCTGTAGAGGATTGAGGTGAATGTATTCTAATTTTTGTTCCACTTTTCCTTTCGAATCCATTTCTACAGCCAATGGATCTCGTTGCCAAAAACGATGTTTTCGTTCCAGGTCATTTTCTTTATAAGCTGAAAGAGCGATATCGTTTTTTGTTCGAAGAGTTTCTAAGAATTGGTGACTGGTAAACTTATTGAAACTAGCACAGGGCATTTCTTTTCCATTTTTCGCCAGCATTTCCCAAACCATGTGTAGATGGTTGGGCATGATAACAAATCCATAAATCCGGATTTTGTTACGACCAACCAAATTACGCCAGCAGTAGATGATTGTATTTTTAAAGCTATCGTCTTCTAAAAGCTTATTCCAGTGTTTGACGGTATCTGTCCAGAAATAGACTTCGTTCAGGATTAATCTTGAATTGCGAACTCCATACTTCATTTCGTTAAGGGGCATCATTTTTTATGGTTTAAGGTTTTGAGTTAGAGTTTCGGTCTGTGAGGACACAGACCGAGGTCAGAGAATAGATTATTACCAACTGAGTCATCACAATTGAAATTTTAGAGTTTCGGCCAGTAAGGACACAGATCGAGTTGAACTATTCTGAGATAAAGGCAATTCCAAATACTCATTCCATCTATTGTGTTCTCGTTTCAGCACGGTAACACTGTTGCACCGAAAATAATTACGATAGGAAATGCTTTGTAGGTGTTTCCACGCTTTATCGAAATCATCAGCAGGTAGGTTTCTGGCAATCGTGATGTGAGGTGTTATGTCTTTTCCACCTAATGCTTTTGCCAGATCAGCAATGGGAGTTTTATAGTCTATCTGAAGATAGATTGTCTTATTAGTACCATGTTTAAAAATGCCTAATCCATTCACATAGATATCCAGCGGCAGCAATGCAGGTAGCAGCCAATTGGCATCATACAGAATAGCATCGGTATGATGTTCGTTATATTGGAAGAGAGAGATATGAGCCTTCGAAAACTCACTTTCAAAACCATGACCGATAATGCTTCGCACTTGTTTTTTCAAATTAGAAACAAAAGCCTGAATGGGTGGCGAGGGAATGATGGTGAAGAAGTGGTGGTTGATATAAAGGTTTTTCATGATGTTAGAAATATTTTTACCTCGGTCTGTGTCCTCACAGACCGATTTAGTTTATTAAATTCTTTGAGATCTTTCCTTTAAACATATTCATCTCCATGCGCACGCGCTTGTTTACATCGAGCGTAGTAGCACGAATTAGTTTTTCTACGCCATGTTTGTGTTTAATAAAATCCATGGCTTCATAGAGACTGATGTCCTCTACTGTATCATCAAACAAACTAATTTGATGATTACCATGCACGAGGTTGCTCAACCGCACACCCACCAGGCGTATCAACATTCTCCGATTATAGAGTTTATCAAATAGCTCTTGTACTACGCGCAGGATTGTATAATCGGAAGAAGTATAGGGGATGTGAATTTGCTTGCTCTCGGTATCGAAATTTGAATACCGGATTTTTACGGCAATGCATGAAGTAAGTTTTTTTTGTTCACGCAGTTGAAACGCAACCTTCTCCACCATGGCAATGAGAATAGACTTCAATCGCTTTACGTCAATAGTATCCTGTTCAAAAGTAGATTCAGTAGAAATGGATTTCTGTTCGCTGTATGTTACTACGGGAGAATTGTCAATGCCGTGTGCTTTGTTCCAAAGACTGATCCCATTCTTACCAAAGGCACTGATTAAAAATTGCTGGGGCATTTCCCGTAAGGTAGCTACCGTGCGCACGCCCATATCATATAGAAAGGAGGCCGTCTGTTTTCCTACCATCGGAATTTTATCAATCGCTAAGGGACCGAGAAAATTCTTTTCATCACCGGCAACAATTTGTTTTTGTGCGTTCGGTTTAAATTCGGCTGTGGCTACTTTGGAGACCAACTTGTTTACCGATAGGGCCATGGAGATGGGCAACTTGCTTTCTTTCTCGATTTTCTTTTGTAATTCAATGGCCCACTTGAACGTGCCGAAGAAACGATCCATGCCTGTGGCATCAATGTAGAATTCATCGATGGAAGCTTTTTCAAAAGCCGGTGCTTTATCGGCAATGATTTCGGTAACGAGATGCGAAAACTGACTATACGCTTCCATGTCGCCCGAAATCACTTTGGCATCGGGGCAAAGTTGCATGGCCAGATACATGGGCATGGCCGAGTGTACCCCAAATTTGCGGGCCTCGTAACTGCAAGCTGCCACCACGCCACGTCTACTGCTGCCCCCTATTATTAAGGGGATGCCATGTAGCTTTTTGCTCTTTGTACGCTCTACCGATACAAAAAATGCATCCAGATCCATATGTATAATACTCCTTTCAGTCATGCAGGAGCAATAATACTAAAATATTTAGTATTAATACTAAATATATATTTTGTGTTTAAGGAGTGGAAAAACCCTTCTTTTCGTAGGATGCGGTAAATATTATTTTCTCAAATCCAGCCGTGCTACATTTTCGACATGGGTAGTTTGCGGGAACATATCAACGGCCTGCACAGCGGTGATGTCATATTTTTCAGCCAGTATTTTTAAGTCGCGGGCTTGGGTAGCCGCATTGCAACTTACATACACAATTCGATTGGGGGCAGCTTTTAATAACATGTGGGTTACATCTTCGTGCATGCCCGCGCGAGGCGGATCGGTTATTATCGTGTCGGGTTTACCATGCTGCGAAAGAAAATTATCCGTTAATAAATCTTTCATGTCGCCCGCATAAAATTCGGTGTTGGTGATGTCGTTAATTTTTGAATTCACTTTAGCATCATCAATCGCGGCAGCTACATATTCCAAGCCAATTACTTTTTTTGCATGACCGGCTATAAAATTTGCAATGGTACCCGTGCCGGTGTACAAATCATACACATGCTCGTTGCCTTTTAAGTCAGCCATTTGCCAGGCAACTTTATATAACTCATGTGCCTGATCGGAATTGGTTTGATAAAATGATTTAGGCCCAACACGAAATTGAAGTGTGCCTGCCTTTGCCGAAGCTCCGGTAGGCAGGCCACTTCCATCAGGCTTCTCCATTTGTTCGGTGATGTAGGGTTTGCCTTTCCAGCAGATTACATCCAGATCGGCAAAAGTGTCGTTCTTTTTATTATTGATGATGTAGTTGGCCGATGTGATTTGTGGAAATGCATCGGTTAACGTCTTCAACATTTTTTCCGTCCACGTAATTTCATCGGCTGTCACTTGCAAAATAATCATCACTTCGCCTGTGTTGGAAGATCGGATTGTGAGTGTGCGTAGAAATCCAACTTGCCTACGTAAATCAAAAAAAGGAATTTCATTTTCAACGGCTGTCTTTTTTGCTAGTAACCGAATAGCATTAGACGGATCGGGTTGCAGGTAGCAGTTGGCCACGTCAAATACGCGATCAAACATTTTTGGAATGTGATAGCCTAATCCCACCTCGAAACGACTTTCTTCAATGGCGCGATCAAGTTCTTCTTTGGTAAGCCAGCGATTGGAGGTAAAGGTGTAGTCGAGCTTGTTGCGGTAATAATTTATTTTTTTTGATGCAAGGATAGGAGTGATGGTGGGTAACGTTAATCCGCCTAAGCGTTCAAGATTATCAATCACCTGCTGTTGTTTGTATTTTAGTTGTGTTTCGTAATTAATGTGCTGCCACGAGCAACCCCCGCACGTACCAAAGTGTTCGCAAAAAGGCTCTGTGCGGAGTGGCGAATATTTTTGAATAGCTGTTACCGTTCCCTCAAGGAAACTACTTTTGATTTTAGTCAGCTTCACTTGTACGGTATCGCCCGGGGCACCACCTTTAATAAACAAGACAAGTCCATCAACCTTAGCAATGCATTTGCCTTCGGCAGCCATGGTTTCAATTTCAATATTCTCCAATAAGTCTCCTTTTCTCATTTAAAAATGCATTTTTAAGCATTGCGAAATTACTGAAATATGGGGGGTTTTAAGCTGTGATTTCAATTGGTTATCTTTCATGTCCAGTTCCCTGTGATGAAACGACTTTTACTAACTCTTCTTCTACTTATTTCATTCCCACTTGTTGCCTCGCATATTGTGGGTGGTGAGTTTGAATTAATCCATGTTTCGGGTAGCACCTATCGACTTAATCTGATCATTTATTTTGATCAGATCAACGGTGCCCCCGGAGCGAAAGATCAGAGTGTCCTGGTTTCTATTTATAGAAAGAGCGACAAAGCGCTAATGGGCACTGTACTGATGGGCCTATCCGATGAATCAAATGTTCCCTATACACAACCCGAATGCTCTAACGGAGAAATTATAACCTCCAAACTTTTCTATACGGCTACGCTGATACTATCTCCTAATGTGTACACAGACCCCGAGGGCTATTTTGTGGTGTGGGAAAGATGCTGCCGCAATTATACGATTACCAACATCTACAGTCAGATACCCCAGGGCAGTAACATCGCAGCGGGTCAAACTTTTTACTTAGAGTTTCCCCCCGTAGTAAAAAACGGACAGCCTTTTATCAATTCATCTCCCCGGCTCTTTCCACCCCTCAACGATTTTGCCTGTCCGTTTCGGCCGTATTATGTGGATTTTGCCGGTGTTGATGACGATAACGATTCGTTGGTTTATACATTAGTTACACCCCTTAATACTACCTCGTCTGAAGCGTTACCTCCGGCATCGCCTGGTCCTTTTCCACCGGTAATCTGGAGACCGGGTTATAGTTTATCAAATATTATTAACGGACAACCCGATTTAAGAATAAGTAAAGGAGGTTTGCTTACGGCTACACCCAGAACACAAGGGCTTTATGTTTTTGCCGTGCGCATTGAAGAATACCGAAATGGAGAAAAAATAGGGGAGAGTAGGCGCGACTTTC
>JAGPBO010000335.1 GCA_018063305.1 Cyclobacteriaceae bacterium | reverse complement strand
ATGAAGCCAAAACCTTTGGAGGTATTGAAAAAAGTAACTTTTCCAGTTCTTACTGCCCCTGAGCCTTGATTGACTGAACCGAAATTGGAAGAGCCAATAACAATATCTTCGGTTTTAATAGTGGTTTTCTTTCTTGTTGGATCGGGTGGGGTGGAGGTGATATTTCCATTCTCATCAACATAGGCCATCATGTCTTCTAAAGAACTTCCTTCCTTGGCATTTGCCTTGCGTTCTTCTTTACGCTGCTCCTTTTCCTTTCTTTTTTGCAGTCTCTTTTTTTCTAATTCTTTCTTGTTAAACGTTTCTTGCGGTCTGGCCATTTGTTTTTGTTATGCTGATAATTGATTTTATCCCTTGTGATTCGGGATGGGAGTAGCGGGGCTATCTCTTCTCAAAGCAGAAAGGACTGTAAAGATAAGAAAATCTTTTCAAAGTGAAATCTAAACTTCCCGGCTAAAGACCTAACGGATAACAGGTTTGGGGTAAATTTGATTTTTATTCGAACGGGTTTTGAGTTAACTAACACCTATATGATTTCAGTCACAAGCATTCCGTATGACAATTCATCGTCTTTTATGCGTGGTCCGGCCTTGGCACCCGATGCCATTAGAGCGGCCTTTCATTCTGATTCATCCAATTATTTTACTGAGTCCGGAGCAGACTTAAAGAATCATTCAGGATGGGTTGATTCAGGGGATATTTCCCTTGAGGGAACTTTGCCTGTGCATTCAATCGAAATAGGAATAGCTAGTCTGCTCTCTCAGTATCAAAAAGTACTTACGTTGGGAGGCGATCATTCTATTACCTACCCGGTGATTAAGGCTTTTGCTAAAAAGTATTCTGAACTTAATATTCTTCATCTGGATGCCCATGCCGATTTGTACGATAATTTTGAAGGTGATAAATATTCGCACGCGTGCCCGTTTGCACGCATCATGGAAGAAGACCTGGCGGTGCGACTGGTGCAGGTAGGTATCCGAACACTAAGTGCACATCAGCGCGAGCAGGCTGAAAAATTTGGTGTTGAGATTATTGAAATGAAAGATTGGAGCCCAGCCATTCAGTTTAAGTTTCAAGGTCCGGTCTATCTTTCCTTAGATATGGATGCGATCGATCCTGCCTTTGCACCCGGAGTATCGCATCACGAGCCGGGAGGTTTTTCCAGTCGCGAAGTAATCTCTATAATTCAAAATCTGAAAGGAAATCTGGTGGGTGCCGATTTGGTTGAGTTTAACCCAACCCGCGATGTTTCGGGTATAACAGCTATGTTGGCTGGTAAACTTTTTAAGGAATTGCTGGATCGCTTATTAAAAGAGTAATCCTGTTGAAATAGATTCATGAAAACAATTTTTCTTGTTAGCCTGCTTGTCTTTTTTGCTTCTTGCCAGAGCAAACAAGAATATGATTTGATTATAAGAAATGCGACTATCTATAATGGCTCTGGTGAAAAACCATTTATAGGGGATGTGGCCATTCAGGCAGATACGATTGCTGAAATAGCTACCATTATAAACGCTAAGGGTAAAAAAGAAATTGAAACCAAAGGCTTAGCCCTCGCCCCTGGCTTTATCAATATGCTTAGCTGGGCGGATGGCTCGTTGTTAAAGGATGGCCGGTCGATGAGTGATATCAAGCAAGGCGTTACGCTTGAAGTTTTTGGCGAAGGCTGGAGCCCCGGTCCCCGAATTAAAAAAGATGAAAAAGATTCTTTATGGTCTACACTAGGCGAATATTTTGAAACCGTAGAACGCAAGGGGGTAAGCACCAACTTTGCGTCCTTTGTTGGTGCTACAACCGTACGCAATTACGTGCTCGGTTTTGATAACCGCCTACCCAATCCGCAAGAGCTTGAGCAGATGAAGACTTTGGTAAATGCGGCTATGGAAGAAGGAGCGATGGGTTTGGGTTCGTCTCTGATTTATGCGCCTGCTGATTATGCAGATACAAATGAGTTGATAGAACTTTGTAAAGTAGTTTCGAAGCATAATGGCATGTACATAACTCACATGCGCAGCGAGAGCGATAAAATTTATGCTGCTTTAAACGAGGTTTTCAAAATTTCGCGCGAAGCAAACCTACCGGCCGAAATCTACCACCTGAAAATCAACAATACCTGGAACTGGAATAAAATGGATACGGTGCTTGCCAAAATTGACAGCGCACAAAAAGCAGGTTTAAAAATTACGGCCAATATGTACACGTATAATGCGAGTGGCACTTCATTAACGGCTCGCTTACCAACGTGGGTCCAAGCAGGTGGCGCACCTGCCATGCGAAAGCGATTAAGGAATCCGACAATAAGAAAAAAACTATTGCGGGATTTAGAGCTTGGCATACCCACCCGAAATTCTGACCCCAAAGATGTTATGCTGCTTGGATTTAGAAAGGACTCGCTGAACAAACTTTATCGTGGTAAGCGATTGAGTGAGGTTGCTTTACTTCATGGTAAGAGTGCGAATGAAACCATGCTCGATTTAATTGTTGCTGATAAGTCGGGGATAGCGGCTATCTTTTTTCTTATCTCGGAAGAGAATGTAAAACGAATGTTGGCGTT
>JAGPBO010000157.1 GCA_018063305.1 Cyclobacteriaceae bacterium | reverse complement strand
CTATTCTTGGCCCTTCTAAGGGCGGTATTCGATTTGATCCACATGTAAATCTGGATGAAGTAAAGGCCTTGGCTGCCTGGATGACCTGGAAGTGTGCCGTAGTGGATATTCCCTATGGAGGCGGTAAAGGTGGCGTAACCTGTAACCCGCGCGAGATGAGTGCTGGGGAGATTGAACGTTTAATGCGTTCTTATACACAAGCCATGATGGGTGTTTTTGGCCCCGATCAGGATATTCCAGCTCCCGACATGGGTACAGGTCCACGCGAAATGGCCTGGCTGATGGATCAATACTCCAGAAATAAAGGAATGACCGTTCCGGCTGTTGTTACGGGAAAACCCATTGTAATGGGTGGATCTTTGGGAAGGACAGAAGCCACCGGGCGTGGTGTAATGGTTTCTGCTTTAGCGGCCATGGAGAAATTGAAAATCAATCCTTACAAAGCAACATGTGCCGTACAAGGTTTTGGAAACGTAGGCTCCTGGGCCGCCCGATTACTTGCTGAGCGAGGCTTAAAAGTAGTGTCGGTGAGCGATATCTCTGGCGCTTACTATAACGAAAATGGAATTAATATCGATGCGGCTCTTGCTTACCGCGATAAGAACAAAGGCTCCTTGGAAGGGTATGCCGAAGTTCAAAAATTAAATGGTGGTGATTTACTAACTCTCCCCGTAGATGTACTTGTGCCTGCTGCCACCGAAGATGTGATTACCAGCAGCAACGCGGGAAAAATTCAGGCGAAGTTGATTGTAGAGGGCGCCAACGGGCCTACCTCATCAAAAGCAGATAGCATTATTTATGAAAAAGGTATAAGCGTTGTGCCCGACATTCTTGCTAATGCCGGTGGAGTAACTGTTTCCTATTTTGAATGGGTGCAAAACCGCTTAGGATATAAATGGACGGCTGAACGTGTGAATCGCAGAAGTGATCGGATTATGAAAGATGCATTTAACAATGTTCATAAAACTTCTCTTCAATACAATGTATCGCTACGAATAGCCGCCTACATGGTGGCCATTGATAAAGTAGCTAAAACTTACAAGTTCAGAGGGGGATATTAAAAGGTATTCGGGTAACCCGTTGGCCGAGTAAACTGAATTTAATCAAGCTACCCGGTAACGAGTATCCAGTATCCTGTCTACGATCCTTCAGATTGTAGGATAAAATGCTAAACTTGGGATTTTTAAATCCAGAAACGTAAACAATGACGATTCACAAAGAAGGCCGTACCCTATTATTTATTCTATTGATAGTTCTCTTTGGGCTTAATTGGGCAGTCACACATTTTTTTCCAACCCAAACCGTTGTTCACAATGTTTTGATTGGGATAAGTGTCTTTTTTTATCTTATCATCCTTCAGTTTTTTCGGATCCCCATTTTTCAAATCAAGAAAAATGAAAATCAGGTTTTGGCGCCAGCCGATGGAAAAGTAGTGGTGATTGAAGAAACCGATGAGCCCGAGTATTTGAAGTCGCGCAGAAAACAAATTTCTATTTTCATGTCGCCCATCAATGTGCATGTAAACCGTATGCCGGTGTCGGGCACAATCTCCTACGCAAAATATCACCCGGGTAAATATCTGGTGGCCTGGCATCCTAAATCAAGCACTGAAAACGAGCGTACCACGGTTGTAGCCAAAATGAATAATGGTACGGAAGTTTTATTCCGACAAATTGCCGGTGCGTTAGCCCGAAGAATTAAATGGTATGTAAAAGAAGGGCAGCCGTTGCAACAGGGCGATGAATTCGGGTTTATCAAATTCGGTTCGCGCGTGGATATATTTTTGCCCCTAACTGCAAAGGTATCCGTTAAGGTTGGCGACATAACCAAAGGTGGCAAAACAGTAATTGCTGAATTCTAATCCCTCAATTCATCAAAATTATTTGCCTTTTGTCAAGATTATGATCGATAAGCGGGGTTTCAGGGTCATAATCCCTATCTTTCTAAAATGAAATTTTAAAAATCCCGTTTGTTGTTGACGTATGAGTTGATAAAGCAAAAAACAACTATAATTTTTACCTATGAGTCTGAATTTAAACCTTAAGTTCTCAACTAATCAGAAAGATTTTTTTGTGACACTTAATCAGCGGGTTAATACCTACTTTAAAAGCAGGGAGATTGAACGCACAGCCAACAGCGAAATGGTTATCAAAACCATCTTCATGTTTTCTCTGTATCTGATACCCTACTTTTTATTGATTGGTGGCATAACCTCCAATCCCTGGATCATGCTGGGTCTTTGTGCCATTATGGGCTTGGGGGTTGCAGGCATCGGGCTTTCCGTTATGCATGATGCGAACCATGGTGCCTATTCAAACAAAGCATGGATAAATAACTTATTGGGCCTTTCTATGAATCTGGTGGGCGGTCATGCGCTTACTTGGAAAGTTCAACACAATGTTTTACATCATACCTATACCAATGTTCACGATGTGGATGAAGATATCAGCCCCCGTGGAATTATCCGCATGGCTCCGGCTTCGAAGTGGATACCCCTTCATAAGTTTCAACATTATTATGCCTGGTTTTTTTATGGCCTAATGACTTTGGTATGGGTAACGGTAAAAGATTTTTCGCGCATTATTAAGTACCAACGCGAAGGATTGGTAAAAAAACAAAGAACCTCTGCCACCCGCGAGTGGATTATTATGTTGACAACTAAAATAATTTACTACGCCTGTATTTTCGTGATCCCCATGTGGCTACTTCCTGTTTCCTTTTGGCAAGTAGCGATTGGCTTTTTCGTTATGCATTACATTGCCGGTTTTATTCTCGCCATAATATTTCAGCCTGCTCACGTAATAGAAGGTACTGAATATCCTCTTCCCGATGAAAACGGAAATCTGGAAAACAGCTGGGCCATTCACCAACTACACACCACTACAAACTTTGGCCATAAAGAAAAACTTTTCTCCTGGTATGTGGGTGGACTGAACTACCAGGTAGAGCATCATCTTTTCCCTAATATCTGTCACGTACATTATCGCGACCTGGCAAAGATTGTTAAGCAAACGGCAAACGAGTTCAATCTGCCCTATAAATCAAAAGAAACTTTCTTTGAAGCCGTGGCTGCTCATGCGAAACAATTAAAAATTCTTAGTGAGAAGCCCGTGAACAAAATCGGAGCGATAGCAGTAGCTGCCTAGGTGGATTGTAAAACTTCGCGTAAAACGGGTAGAGATTTCATTTCGCCAAAATTGTCGATATGATTACCGTAAAACCGGAGGATACTTAACAAGAGTGTTTGCCGCTGATCATAATTCATTGACACGGAAGTTTCGTAATCTGCCTGCATTAATTTTTTAAGAAGCTTCTCTTCTACCTGATCTATCCAGTGTCCGCCAATAATCTCCTCGGTTAGGTTAGGACCAAACCCAAGGTGCTTACTTAATCCCAGCAAAAAAATCAGATGGAAGTTCTCGGGATGAAGCTGCGTATCGAGAACCCGTAATGAATGGGAAATGAAGTTATGAATTTCTTCAGTGTGGCTTTGTTCCTTTACGGCTTTATTCAACACTTCATTAATAAACATGGCTATGGCCGATTTACGAATCCCTTGCGTTATTGATTGATAGGGGTGATAACATTTTACTTCCTTTATTCGAAGAATATTGGCATTCTCTTTATAGTAGACAACTAGATCAAGAAGTGTAAGGGGTTGAAAGAGGGCTATCTTACTTCGCTTTGAATTGCTTCGCACACCATTGACTATGTAACTCTGCAATCCAAATACCTCCGTGAAGATGTTAACAATTATGGATGTTTCGCCATACTTGGTAAATCGAAAAACAATACCCTTTGTTTTATGGAGCACGTTAGCTTTTAGGTTTGCGCAAATGCTTAAAGAAAGCTTGTCGGCTTCTGGCCTCATAGGAATCTTTTTCACCCAGCATTACTTTGGCATTATTGGTATTTAGTCGAAATGAGTAAGAAGCGAGTTCCCCAGTTTGCGCACAGATGGCATGTACCTTGGTAACATATTCTGCTACCGCCAATAAATGAGGCATTGGGCCAAAAGGTTTTCCTTCATAGTCCATATCCAATCCAGCAACAATAACCCGTTTACCACTATTGGCCAAGGTATTACATACCTCAACGATAGAGTCATCAAAAAACTGTGCCTCGTCAATTCCTACTACATCGCAAGTACCTGCTAATAAGACAATGTCGTTGGCAAAGTCTACGGGTGTGGAGCGAATCTCCCGCTCGCTATGGGAAACAATTTTCTGATCATGATAGCGTGTGTCTATAGTGGGTTTAAATATTTCCACCTTTTGTTTTGCAATCAAAGCCCGGTTGAGCCTTCGGATCAGCTCTTCCGTTTTACCCGAAAACATACAGCCACAGATAACTTCAATCCATCCGCTTTTGCCTGGTTTATTACTTCTGCCGAGTTGAGGTTCAATAAACATAGCGCAAGTTAAGATTTACTAATGGTGAAATTGTTTAAAATTTAAATGGTTTAGTCTGTATAAGTCATGTGTGGCAGTTTGTTTTCATCTGGAATTCGAATTCTACATTCGCCCAATACTGTAGCCTGGCAGGCAAGCCTTTCTTTCTCGCCAAGTTCCCCTTTGTTCCGGTAGCCAAGTTCTGCTCCTGTTATTGGACCTAGTTGATCGCCACCTTCCACAACCTCAAACTTGCAGGTAGTACATCGCCCCTTTCCACCACAGGCGTGCATCCAATCAATGTAGTTAGCCTGAATCAGTTTTAAAACGGATGTTCCTAAACCAATAGCAGCCACTTCCTTTTGAGCCAAATTTTCAATCACTATCTTTACCATACAACAAGGTGTTCCTTGGCACGTTTTGATCAAACAAGAATACAAAATAGTAACTCATGGACGAAAAGATTAGTTTGAAGTCGGTGGATCAATACGCGATAAAATACGCCAGTCAATTGGCCGATTCATTCTTTTCTAAACAAGAAAAAATTAGCGGCCCCGAAATACTGTCGCTATGCGAAGTAAAACAGGTAAATCTATTTGTGATTAGTGATTTACTGAGCGTTTGGCAGCAGGAAAGTCAAAAATTAAAAAGCCCCTACTTCGACTACCAAGCCAAACCCGTCATTGATATACTCAATCAATTTCAGAATACCTTAAGCAATCATATCTTAATTGGAAAATCGGATTTTCTCCCCTTGTTACAAAAGGCCGTAAGCCAAACGCTGTATTTAATTTTAGCCCCCTATGATTTTTATGCAGATACTCTGGCCGCAAAGGGTAACGAATTTCTACATGCCCAAACCTTAAAAAATAAAGTAAAGTATATTAAGATTAATCAAGCTCCATTAGAAAAACTACTGGCGCACCTTCAGGAAAAAAACATTGCCACCCTTTCGGGGAAGGAAGCCTTTGCATTACTCGATCACATTCTGGAAGAAGTAAATTTTACGCCCGAAGATTTTGAGCCCTACCTATCTCTTTTCAATAAAATACTTCCTGTAAACATGGAAGGTTTTTATGGAACGATGGCCAGGCCTCAGGAGTCAAAACCCAAAATAGAAATTCAGAGCAAGCCTCCGGTAGTTGTAGAAACTGTTGAACCGAAAGCCACGCCTACCTTGGCCGATAATCTGGCTAAACAGAAAATGGCAAAGCTAAAAGAAAGCCTGACGATCAATCAAAAATTCATGTTCACCAAGATCTTATTCCACGGTGATTTTGAAATATTTTCAGAAGCCATCGACAAGCTGGATCGATTGGATAACCTGACGCAAGCTATGAGATTTATAGAGGATGGTTACCCCGATTGGGATAATGAAAGTGAGGAGTATGAAGAGTTTATCGAAATACTACAGAATCGGTTTAACTAACCCCGCTATTTAAATTCTTTGCAGCACTTGCCCTCTGTGCGCGTCTAACTTTAGCAGGATAAAAAGCAAAATAGTAAATCCCCATAACGAAGATCCGCCATAGCTAAAGAAGGGTAATGGAATTCCAATAACCGGAAACAAGCCAATCGTCATGCCGATATTGACGGCAAAGTGAAAAAAGAAGATACTTGCCACCGCGTATCCGTAAGAACGATTAAACCGATTTTTCTGGCGTTCCGAAATCTGGATAACGCGTATGAGCAAAGCCATAAATAAACTAATCACCACTAAACTGCCCACCCAACCATGCTCTTCGCCAATGGTACAAAAAATAAAATCCGTACTTTGTTCGGGCACAAAATCGAATTTGGTTTGTGTGCCTTTCAAAAAACCCTTTCCAATAAAACCCCCGCTACCAATGGCGATTTTAGATTGAGTAACGTTCCAGTTTATCCCCATCGGATCAAAATTGGGATTCACCAAAGCTTCCAGCCTTTTTTTATGCCGAACGGGTAACACGTTATTGATGATGTAATCAAAACTTTGAATCGTTAGAATAATTATTAAAGCCCCAGCCGATAAGGTTAAAATTCTTCGCATCGTTCGCTTGCCAAAGAAAATGATCAGCCCGAGGATCACTAGAATAACTCCGTATAGGTAAAGTTGATTTTCAACGATCAGGGTAAGTATGGCGATTATGGCCATTGAAATTCCTAAAATCAAGAGAAAGGGAGACATCCCCTCGCGATAGTAAACCAACAGTAACGAGGCAAATACAATGGCTGTTCCAAAATCTTTCTGTAAAAGAATAAGCCCCATGGGGATCACCATCAGGGCAAGTAAAATAATTTGATTTCTGAGGTTATCCATTTTAAAGCCCACCGAACCAATAAACTTGGCTACAGCCAGCGCTGTGATAAACTTGGCAAACTCAGAAGGCTGTATTCCAAAAGATCCTAGCCCAATCCAGGATTTATTACCCCCCACCTCCTTACCGATAACCGGTACCAGTAAAAGAACGAACAAGATTATTCCGTAAAACAAGTAAGCGAACGTTTCATAAAAGCGCATATCAATAACGATAATGGCTAAAATGATCACGAACGAAGCTGCAATGAACATTAACTGACGGCCTGAGTTTAACGAAAGATCCCAAATGGTTTGGTTGGCGGTCTCGTCATATACGGCTGCAAAAATGTTTATCCACCCAAGCGCCACAAGGATGATATAGAGTAACACGGTTACCCAATCCAGTTTACCCGATATGTCTGCTTCGTTTCTCATTCAAACTTTCCAGCGAGTACATATTGTTCAATATTCGGGCGCTTGGTTTGACCAAATAGATATTTTTCAATCATTAAACTAGCAATGGATGCAGCTGCGCGCGCGCCTTGTCCTGCATCTTCAACATAAACCGAGATCGCAATTTTTGGATTGTCGCGGGGTGCAAAGGCAATAAATACGGAGTGATCAAATAAAGGGGGTGCATTTTGCACGGTACCCGTTTTTCCACACACAATGATATCTCCTAAGTTTGCACGTCTACCCGTTCCTTCCTCCACCACTTTTTGCATTGCATCTACCGCAACAATAAAGTAAGACGAATCGATGGTGGTATAATGGCGCTCGGTGTATTGTGGCAAGGACTTTCCATCTTCACCAATAGCTTTTACCAAATGCGGAGTATAGTAAAATCCGCGATTGGCAATGATGGCAGCAAAGTTGGCCATTTGAATAGGCACCACCAGATTTTCTCCTTCGCCAATAGCCAGTGAATAGATATTTGAAAATTTCCAGGCTGGACTTTTGTATGCACGATCGTAATAGGCGGGCGTGGGAACCAATCCTTCCTTCTCGTTGGGCAAGTCAATACCTAACTTCCTACCAAAGCCAAAGCTGCCAATGTGCTTGTCCCACTCTGCCAAACCAATTCGGGTGTCCTCATAAGTATCTTTGCTTATACCCTGATTTAACATGCGCCTGAGAACATTATGAAAATAAGGATTACACGAATTGGCGATAGCTCCACGCAGATCTTCATTCGTATGCGCCCCATGGCAATTAATAATTGATCGGTCGCACCGAATACGCGTATCCGGTGTAATCACTTTTTCCTGGAGGGCCGTCATGGCCTGAGCAATTTTAAAAATAGAACCGGGTCGGTATTGCGCCATAAGCGGTCTGTTGAACAGCGGCTTCAACGTATCGGTACTTATTAATTTAAAATTGGAACTATAACTTCTTCCTGTCAGCAAGTTGGGATCGTACGATGGACCCGAGACCAAAGAAAGAATTTCTCCGGACGCTGGTTCAATGGCTACAATACTACCCGATTTGCCTTTCATTAAAAGTTCTCCGTATTGCTGCAAGTCAATGTCTATTCCGGTAATCAGGTTTTGACCGGGGACAGATAAGGTGTCATACTCTCCGTTTTTAAACAGACCCTTTTCAATACCTTTTACATTACGTAACTTAAATCGAACACCTCGTTTGCCCCGAAGTTGTTCTTCATAAAAGGCTTCGATGCCACTTTGCCCCACATAATCGCCCTGCTTATAAATTTTAGATGCATCGCGAGCGAGGCTCTCTTTACTTATTTCACTAACATACCCGAGCGCATTAGCAAGGGTTGGTGCTTCGTACGATCGGCTTGTTCTTGCCTGCACATAGATACCCGGAAACTCATCCAGATGATCTTGAATTCGGGCAAAATCGACACTGGATAATTGGTTTATGAAAACCGTGGGCTTAAAGGGTGAGTATTCTCTGCGTGCCCTCATTTCTTTGAATCGTTTCCGCAACTCCTCTTTTGAAATTTCAAAGACCTCGCAAAACTTTAGTGAGTCAAATTTTTTACTATCCTTCACCACCATTTCCAAATCGTACTCCGGAGAATTATATACTATCAATTTGCCATTTCGGTCGTAAATCAATCCCCGAAAGGGGTACTCAACCTGACGCAAAATGGCATTGCCATCGGCCAGCTCGGCATACCGATCGTCCAGTA
>JAGPBO010000156.1 GCA_018063305.1 Cyclobacteriaceae bacterium | reverse complement strand
AACGAAGATGGTTGGATCACGGGACAACTTTATGGTTGGTTTGGCGAAGAGCGCATTGCTCAGGAAATGGTTCTGGGTATCGGTGGCGTAAAGGCATTACGCGCGCTGGGTATCAAACCCGATGTTTATCATTTTAATGAGGGACATGCTTTATTCGCTGGATTTGAATTGATGCGTGAAAAATTGGCTGAAGGCAAAACTCACGAAGAAGCATTTGACGCTACGCGCAACGAAATTGTTTTTACAACGCATACCCCCGTAGTACAAGGGAATGAATCCCACTATATCGACCGCTTACTTTACATGGGTGCCGACAATGGAACCTTCAATAAAAAGCAATTGAAGCAACTGGGGGGCTCACCCTTTAACATGACAGTGGGTGCCCTTCGCTTATCACGCAACAGTAATGCCGTAGCCCAACTCCATGCCGTAACAGCCAATAAGATGTGGAGTAAAATAAAAGATCGTTCTGAGATTGTGGGCATTACAAACGCTATTCATGTGCCAACCTGGGTAGACCGCTCTATGATAACGGCAGCGGAAAAGGGCGGTGACGTATGGGTACCACACATGGAGAACAAAAGAAAGTTGCTCAACTTCGTTAAGGAGCGCACAGGTGTTCAATTAAATGAAAACTCTTTATTGATTGGTTTTTCGCGCAGAGCAGTGCCGTATAAGCGCAGTGATTTTATTTTTAGTGATCGCCCTAAAATTGATTCCTTATTCAGAAGTGGCAAACTTCAAATTATTTTCTCAGGTAAAGCTCATCCTTTGGATGATGGTGGAAAGAAAATTGTTGAAAACATTGTTGCGCTAACCAGAGAGTATCCTAATTCTGTAGTGTTTCTTGAAAACTACGACATGACCATTGGGTCTATGTTGGTACGTGGAAGTGATGTTTGGTTGAATAACCCACGCAGACCCCAGGAAGCCAGTGGCACCTCAGGGATGAAAGCTGCGATGAATGGCGTTTTAAATCTAAGCATTCTGGATGGCTGGTGGCCCGAGGCCTGCCAACATGGAATAAATGGATGGCAAATAGGGGATGGCTACGAAAATAAGAAGGAAGATAAATTAGATGCACACGACCAAAAGTCGATGTATAAAGTTCTGTTGAAAGAAGTTCTTCCTTGTTACTATGATGATAGGAGAAAGTGGATGGAGATGATGAAGCAGAGTATTCTCTCAACCAAAGATCAGTTTGCTGTAAAACGGATGTTGGAAGAATACTATGAGAAACTTTACAAAGTCAGTTGAGCTTCGCCTTTTCAATCTTCCTTGAGATTGAACCAATCCTTTAATCTATCTTTCAAATGATAGGTTTCAGTTAAAGGCTGAAATTCATTGGTATGTAAGGAGTATTGATAGAGGGGCATCCAGCGTTCCGGGTTGGTTGCCACTTGTTTAATGGCATCAATGATATACGCTACTTCTTGATTAGTCATTACGGGATGCAACGAAAGTCTGACCCATCCCGGCTTTTCAGAAAGATCACCGGAATCTATTTTACTGGTGATCTTTTTCGAATACGCCTGATCTACATGCAGTAGGTAGTGACCATACGTACCCGCACATGAGCAACCCCCCCGTACTTGAATTCCAAAATGATCGCTTAGCACTCTAACAATAAAATTGTAGTGCAGTTTTTCAATATAAAAGGAGATTACTCCGAGTCTTTCTTTGATACTGGGTGCGAGAATTTTTAAGCCCGGTATAGACATCAATCCATCAAATGCAATTTCAAGAAGTTCTGCTTCGCGTTCGTGTATGTGGGTTACACCCATCTGTTCTTTTAACCGAACAGCCAGAGCGGCCCGTATCGTTTGCAGAAAGGCAGGAGTTCCACCATCTTCCCGGGTTTCTATGTCTTCAAAATAATGATGTTCACCCCATGGATTGGTCCAGGAAACAGTTCCACCACCCGGCATGTCAGGAATGCGATTGGCGTATAATTTTTTATTGAATATCAGTATACCAGAACTACCAGGTCCACCCAAAAACTTATGTGGCGAAAAGAAAATTACATCCAAGGATTCCTCTGGATTTTCTGGATGCATGTTCATGTCTGCATAGGGTGCAGAGGCAGCAAAATCAACAAAACATAAACCACCATGTTGGTGCATGAGGCGCGCAAGTTCATGATAGGGAGTGAAAATCCCTGTTACATTCGAGCACGCAGTGAAAGATCCGATTTTATGTTTTCTATCTCTGTATTTGTTCAGTTCAGCTTCCAGGTTTTTGGTGCTCACTAATAAATTATCGCCTGGCGGGATCACCACAACATCTACTTCACATTCTAACCAGGCCGTTTGATTAGAATGATGTTCCATGTGGGTGATAAAGACCACGGGCCGTTCAACAACGGGTTGCGTATAGTAGGGCTTTGCCTTTTCTGGAATGTGTAATCCTAAAATCCGATGAAGTTTGGCAATGGCTCCGGTCATGCCACTTCCTTGTGTAATAATTATGTCCTGATCGTTGGCATGCACATGTTCTTTAATAATCTGATGCGCCATTTTGTAGGCCAATGTCATCGCCTCACCAGTCAGGTTTGATTCTGAGTGCGTATTTCCAACCAACGGTCCGAATTGATTTGTCAACATATCCTCAATAGGGCCGTATAGCCTACCAGAAGCTATCCAATCTGCATAAAGTAGATTTCGCTTGCCAGCAGGCCCTACAAATTCAAAATCATGACCAATTATTTTTCTTGCAAATTTCTGAAAGTATTCCTCTGTACTCTCGGTGTGGATGGCGGTAGAATGCACTGCTAATTTCATAAGACTAAAATGAATATGTAAATATAGGTTAATTGGTAAGATAGGTTAGCAGGAAAGTCGATAACCAATAAGCGAAAATGATTCTTAAGTTAATCAGAGTTTCTATCTTGTAGTTTCGTTATCAATTCAGATGAATAATAATTATGATGTTATCGTATTGGGGGTCGGGTCAATGGGATCGGCCACCTGCCATTATTTGGCGAAACGCGGGCATCGGGTGTTGGGTCTTGAACAATTTGAGATACCCCATGATCAGGGTTCACATACCGGCCAGAGCCGTATCATCCGAAAGGCATATTTTGAGCACCCCAATTATGTACCACTACTTCAGCGTGCCTACGAAAATTGGAAAGCACTTGAAAGCGATACCGGAGCTCAGGTATATTTTCCGACAGGCTTGTTATACGCAGGTAAACCTGATGGTGTACTTATTCAGGGAGTAAAGGAGTCGTCCAAAAAATATTCTGTAACTATTGAGCCCTGGAAAGCATCAGAAAGCAAAACCCGATTTCCCCAGTTTAATATTCCTGACGATTACGAGATTCTTTTTGAACCTGACGCAGGCCTTATTACACCTGAACGGGCTATTCTGCTTTTTGTTGAACAAGCGATTAAACACGGTGCTGAAATTCATACAAAAGAAAAAGTAATTGAATGGAAAAATTCAGGTACGGGTATTTCAGTAACTACAAATAAAGGTGTTTATAATTGCGCCAAACTTATTATAACAGCCGGCCCTTGGGCTAGCCAGTTTATTCCATCACTGTCAACAAAGTTAAGCGTTAGCCGTCAGGTAATTGCGTGGGTAAATCCAAGACAAACTGCACCTTTTGAACTGGGGAAGTTTCCCTGTTGGTTGATCGATGATGAAAGTAAACCCGGAATGTATTATGGATTTCCTATACTGCCCGTTGGTCAGTTTGGCGGACCGATTGGATTAAAGACAGCACACCATTATCCAGGTTCCATTATTGATCCCGATAATGTTAATCGTATAGCCTCAATAGAAGAGGAGTCTAATATTATTTATGCGCTAAATAAATTCTTACCGGAAGGGTATAAATCTATGCATGTGTTAAAAACCTGTTTATATACAAACACCCCCGATGAAAATTTTGTAATTGATTTTTTGCCAGGGCATGATGATGTGATGATAGCCGCTGGATTTAGCGGACATGGATTTAAGTTTGCCTCGGTAGTAGGAGAGATTATGGCAGATCTAGCGATGAAAGGAAATACAAGTATGCCAATTGATTTTTTAAATATTAATCGCTTTAATGATTTGAAAAAGTAAGCAGTAAAATAACCTTAGGTATCTTATGCAAATCAAAGTACTGTGTCCTATATGTATTATTCTATTGTTAGTTGTTTTGTGGCAGCCTGCCTGTTCTCAAAATCGCTCCGTTGACGTGACGGATGGTTCCGATCCGGCAACCATGATAAGCAAAATAACTACGGATTTTGAAAGCTATGCTTTTGTTGGTGATGCCCGGTATTATGCGATTCGATTAGGATACGATTATGGGTTAGCAAACGGAAAACACCTTGTCGGGATGTCGATCCCTTTTGTACACACTATTTTTATTGGGGATTATGGCGGCTATGAAAACACTACCGGCATTGGAGACCTAAAGATGCGGTATATGTATGTGCCCATTCAAAAAAAGTCTATCGGAGGATTGCAAAGACTTTCTACTTATTTTGAAGTTACGGCTCCAACCGGTGAATATGAATCGGGTAAAGGGGCAGGCGCCTGGATGTATAAACCAGGAGTCATTTTCACTTATCAATCCGGGCCATCGGTTTCATTTTATCCGGAACTAAAATTTCAGTTCTCAGGGGGTGATGCAAATAGTGTTGGCGGTGGGGATGGCGCCCCCGATCAGGGTGATCCCGAAAAGGATGGACCCACTCAAAATCTTAGTCTTTCTATACCAGCCGTAGTAACAGTAAGAAATTGGGATGGTTGGTTTTCCTTAAACGCACAATACACACAATCCTTTTCAGAAAATACCTATTACCTATTTCTGCGAACTGATTTTGGAAAAATGATCGGCAATAAAACGGCAGCTTCACTTAATATCTCAAAATTTATTGCAGGTCAGCCTTTGCTCAATGTACTGGTTCAGGCCAGGTTTCAATTTTTTATGAGATAACTAACTTCAAGGGCTCGGCCTAGCACAAAACCAGTTTGGGCTTTAGATCGAGTTAAACTAGACATTTAACGGAGTTGTAACCGTTTTATATTGAAAGCATGGTAGGTTAAGTTATCAGAAAGTTCGTTTTTAATCAAAAAAAGAACTATTTTTGCGGCTTCAAAGCGAAAATAGACAATGGCACTTGATACACACACATCCGTACCTGTAGTTGATGGCACTGCTATTACTAAAGAAGAGTTTTACAGTCAGTATTATAATCCACAAAAGCCCGTTGTTTTAAGGGGTTTATGGAAACAATATCCCGCTTACACAAAGTGGACCATGGATTTCTTTAAGCAGACCATGGGCAATATTGAAGTGGGTCTGTTCGGAAATCGCAAAGAGGATCTGTCAAAAACCTTGCAGGTGCCAAACGCGACTATGCGCTTTGACGAGTATTTGAATTTGATTCAGAACGAGCCAACCGATTTGCGCCTGTTTCTATTTCCGGTTTTTAAACATAGGCCGGAATTGCTTAAGGATTTTGGATATCCAAATATTGTGAAGGGTTATATAAAACTTCCGTTCATGTTTTTTGGACCAGCCAAATCTGTAGTACGGATGCATCAGGATATTGACATGAGTAATGTTTTTCTAACTCAATTTCATGGTAGAAAGCGGGTAGTCCTTTTTGCTCCCGATCAATCCGAGTTGTTGTATCGATTACCTTTTAATGTGCACTCTACTGTAGATGTTGATGATCCCGACTATGAAACTTATCCAGGCCTAAAGTATGTAAAAGGATTTTCAACGATCCTTGAGCATGGTGATACGTTATTTATGCCTAGTGGATATTGGCATCACATCGAATATCTGGAAGGTGGTTTTGGATTATCGGTAAGAACCATGGCCAACAGTTTACCTACGAAGTTTAGTGGACTTTGGAACCTGACTTTTCAGCGCACAACCGATAATATAATGCGCAAGATCAGTGAGGATAAATGGTTTGCCTATAAAAAGAAACTCGCGAACAAACGCGCTGAGCGAGCCATGAAAGAATTTGCTTAGCAAAGTTCTGCCACTCTTTTCACGTTTCTATGAAACTCCGAGATAGCTTTAGTGTGCAGTCTAGGGTATAGTTTTGTATCCCTGAATTTAGAATCACTTTTGTAAAGCGTTAGGTGTGAGACTTCGGTAAATCCTTCTGGTGTTTCTTTTAAGGTAATCCATTGCGAGCCTTCCGAGGCACCTCCTTTCATATAGCATAATTTTATCAACCACTCGGATTTGTTCACGTCAGCAATTTCATGCGCTACGGCAATCGTTAAAATGCCCCAGAGAATCCTTAAATTCAAAATGATGATCTGGCCTTTTTCCATTCCCGCATAGGGTTCGTTCAAATAGTTTACGGTGCTGTTTTTCTGTGAGTATTGTAACCCAAAACTTACCATCTCACCATTCCATGCTTCTTTCGGATGAATGGTTGTATAGGTATTCCAAACCGATTCAATATTTTTTTTGATCAGGAATGATTGAAAGTGCTTTCGGTAACTGGCAGCATCCTCGGGCTTATAGCAAACCGGTTGTAGTTTGGAAAATCCACTCACCTGAATTAACCCATTATTAGTAATAAACTGTCGAACACGTTTTTGCTTAATCTTTTCCAGATCCACTTTCATGCCTGCAAAATAGTTAAATGATATTAACCCAAAAAAGCCATTAGACTTTTTTGCACTACGTGCTGACGATTGAAAATAAAATGATTGCACGTTTTCACCAATGATAATCTCCTTTCATTTTCAATGTCAGGGTTAACCCCATAACGTTTCTGCCATGGTGTTACAAAGGGCGAAATTGTCATTAGATCTTATTGCTAATGATAATTTGGGATTAATTGGTATGTAAGCTGAACTCAAGTCATTAATCCATCTCTTTTACTGTACCTTTGAACGATGCAAGTTGATTTTAATGTACGTTACGCATCATACCTGAAGAATCTTTCCATTGAGGAATTAAACGCTATGCAAATAGCCGTTCTTCAAAAGGTTTCCACCATTAATAATATAATGGTTTTATCACCCACAGGCTCTGGCAAAACACTGCCGTTTCTGTTAGCCTGTTTGTCCCGATTTAACGTGGAAGTAAATGCAGTGCAGGCCATTATTGTTACTCCTTCGCGGGAGTTAGCCTTACAAATTGAGCAGGTCTTTAAAACCATGAAGACCTCTTTTAAGGTAAGTTGTTGTTATGGCGGTCATTCATTCAAAACCGAACAAGATAGTTTGAGTGGGGCCCCGGCATTACTAATAGCAACTCCGGGCAGGTTAGCAGATCACATTTCCAGAAAATCATTCGACTCTTCTCAGGTTCAACTGGTTGTGCTCGATGAATTTGACAAGTCTCTTCAAATGGGCTTTCATGACCAAATCAGATTGCTCTTCAAAACCTTAAAAGGAAAGCAGCAGCATATTCTTACTTCAGCTACCAAATTGGAGGCATTGCCTGATTTTCTTCCCTTCAAAAAGGCCGAGATTATTAACTTTTTGAATGAAGAAGGAAGCACTAACCTTCAGTTAAAATTGGTTCGAACCAGTAGTGCCGATAAGGTAGAGATGTTATTGCGTTTGGTGGCCGGATTCAATCAAGAGGTTTGTCTGGTCTTTTGCAATCACAGGGAAGCGGTAGATCGAATCAGTAAACTTTTTGCTGCCCATAAATTTGAACATGGCATTCTCCATGGAGCCATGGAGCAGATTGACCGTGAAAAGAACCTTATAAAATATAGAGGTGGGGCACATAATGTCTTAATAGCTACTGATCTGGCATCGCGTGGATTGGATATTCCGGAAATACGACATGTCGTTCACTATCAGCTACCCACTTCAGAGGAATCCTTTACCCATCGAAATGGCCGAACTGCGAGAATGCATGCCTCTGGCGAAGCCTATTTAGTTTTGGCTGATGATGAAACCCTTCCTAAATACATTACTGACAAACCGAAGGAGATCACATTGCCTGAAAGATTACAACTACCACCACCTCCCGCTTTTGTTTGCCTATACATTAGTGCGGGTAAAAAGGACAAGATTAGTAAAGGCGATATTGCTGGCTTATTAATGAAAAAGGTCGGACTTAAGCAGAATGAAATTGGTCTTATAACTACCCTCGATTACTCCTCCTATGTTTTGGTAAGTCGGTTAGTGGTTAATCAGGTATTAGCAAAAACCCGCGATGAAAGGATTAAAAAGGTTAAAGTCAGAATTGAGATAGCCAATTAAAAGGCAATTCTATTACCGGAATAAATCCATTGGTACCCAAAAATTGCACATTCATAATCGATTCGCGTCCACTTAAAGTAACTATTGTGATTTAAAGAAATTTATTACAATATTGTACTGATTATGAGGTAATTAATTGTGAATAGTAAACAATTGCTTAAGTATGTTCCGGATTTCAAGATAGTTCTTGCCGCAGTACTATACTTTTTCTCAGCTCAACTAGGATATTTTCTTTCGTTTTCAGGCTCATCTTCGCTGCCCGTTTGGCCTCCATCGGGTGTTGCCTTTGCGCTTATTATTCTGCTTGGCAGATCGTCTTGGCCTGGTATAGCGATTGGTGCTTTGATTTCTAATTTAATGGGAACCTGGAGCAGTGGGACTTCAACGCCATACACGTTGGTATTGATAACTAGCTTGATCACGCTGGGACAAACGCTCGAGGCGCTTATTGGTAATTATTTGGTTAAGATGTGGATAAAGGATGACTATCCATTTGGTAGAGCAAACGAGACTTTCAGATTTTTGTTTGTTGCACTACTGATGAGCTTGGTTGGGATTTGGGTAAGTATGTTCGGACTATTTTTTAATAACGTGATCAGTTCTGATTTACTTGTGGTAAGTGCTATTCGATTTTGGGTTAGTCACGTAG
>JAGPBO010000334.1 GCA_018063305.1 Cyclobacteriaceae bacterium | reverse complement strand
CCTCAAAAAAAATTAATCAAGCATTAACGGATTATGTTAAAACATTTTCAGACAAACCGGCAGGGGAGAAAGGAAATTCTAAAACAATCCAAAACTTTATAAAAGATTATATGACGACCACCACCGAGTTGCAATGGCAGAACGATGGTTGGAACAAACGTATTAATGAAAGTGCTTACCTGAGCCAATATCAATCTGTTGGCATTTTGCACACCACGCCACCCCCTAAGGGTTAATTCTTTCTCTATCCGGATCAATCCGGAATATCCACACCTATTTCTTAAGTACGGGCTAACGGCAAGTTTGATTTTGAGTTGCTCGGCATCTTAAAATTCAAATTTCTTAAGGCGTATATCCGTGGAATAAAATTAATCTCTTTTTTAATTTTTTATTGAATGAATAAATATTTACTGTCTGGGTTATCCGGCCTTACTTTTTTAATTGCATTTCCGCTTACAGCGCAAACACCCTATGACGCGGTTATGATGAAACAAAAAGAATTTTGTTTCGCACTTACTTATGAGCAAGGATCCTGGGATCACTATTGGGAGGGCACCTATCTTCGAACTAACCAAACCGTAGCAACAGTTTCCAGAAGAATTGTAACACCCATGCTAGCCATTGGTATTTTGGATAAGTTGAATCTTTTGGTTGGCGTGCCTTACGTTAAAACAGAATCAAGCGAACCCAATGGTGGAAAGTTTCAAGGTGCACATGGTTTCCAAGACTTAAGTATTACGCTCAAATATGAAATACTGAATAGACAATTAGGGAAAGGAAAGTTGGCCTTGTTGACAGCGGGCGGCTATGGTACTCCTACCACAAATTACCTTTCCGATTACCGACCTTATAGTATTGGGAATGGAACAAATGAATTTTCATTAAGAGGCATAGTTCAATATAGATTAGACAAAGGCCCGTACGTAAAAATGATGGGTGGTCATTTGTTCAGAGGGCAGACTAAAGCCGAGCGCGATTACTATTATAATAATGGAAGCTATTATACCGCCTGGATGGACGTACCCGATGCATGGGAGTATTGTGTTGCTTTAGGAGCATGGCTGTTGGATAATTCTCTAAAAATAGAGGCCAATTATTATAGTCTTAAATCTACAGGTGGTGACGATGTGCGGCCTTACAACGCAGCGCAGCCAACGAATAAAGTTCAATATGATCAGGTTGGCTTTGTTGCTCAATATTATCTCAAGCCTGTGAAAGGACTTGGGGTACTTGCTTACGGCTCGCAGGTAGTGAATGGAAGGAACTGGGGTAAGTTTACCAGTTTTGGTTTTGGTGCAACCTATCAGTTCAAGCTTTGATAAATGAAGATTATGAAAAGAAATATTCTTGATTGGATTTGTACTTGCTTGATCATTTTATTGGTTGCAGCGTGCGAAGATGAATTGCCTACCAGGGCAAACTACACGGCCTATGCTTTTTCAGATTTAGATGTTGATGGGGGTAGCTGGTCTCCGATACTTTTATCAAGTGTTAGTGCTATTAGTATTGATGTACCTGCTGATGTGACTTCAAATGAGTATCAAAATGAATTGACTTCTTTAAAATCGGAAACAGAATCTCTTAATGGAGATGAAAAGAGAGCCGTTGACTATTGGACAAACAATTCGGTTTTAAGATGGAATGAAATTGCTTTAGAATTGATTGCAAAGTATAACCTGATACCGGGGCCCAATGATGATGGAACATATACTTTGCCAAACTCAGTTTTGCCCGAAGGGCCACCTCCCTTTCCGTTTGCTCACCCGCCTTATGCTGTCAGAGCGCTCGCTTATCTGAGTGTTGCACAGTTTGATGGATTGATTACGGCCTGGCACTATAAGTATATGTATAATCGTGAGGCGCCCTATGTAGTTGACAATACAATTAATGCAGCGTATAAGCAAAACAATGTTCCTTCCTACCCATCGGATGGCGCGGTAATAGCAGCCTCAGCGCGTGATATTTTATCGGTGATGTTTCCTTTGGAAAAAGAATATCTAAAAGCTAAAGCAGATGAACATCTGCAAAGTTTGATCTGGGCGGGTGTGAATGTTGAAAGTGATATTGAAGCTGGTGAATTTATTGGTGCCGAGGTTGCTAAAGTTGCTCTTGCTCGTGCTGCCACGGATGGTATGAAGAAAGCGCAATGTCCTAAAGCTGTTTCCGACTCAATCAAAGCATCGGCTTTAGCTAGGTTTGGCTGGCAGTGGGATAACCTGGAATTGCCCACACGACCCGTAGGGCTTACTCCATTGTTCGGGAAAGTGAAAATGTGGAACATACCGACTGTTGAAGAAGTGCGCCCCGGCATACCACCCGCTCCTGGTTCCGATGAGTACAATGCAAACGTGGAAGAGCTCACGCATTATCAGAACAACATGACCGAAGATTGGCGAAGGATTGCCAACTATTGGCAGGATGGTTTGGGTACTTACACGCCACCCGGGCATTGGAACAAAATTGCAAAGGATTATATCATTGAATATAAAGAGAATCCTCTTCGCACAGCCCGCGTGTTTGCTTATTTGAATATGGCAATGATGGATGCTGGTATTAGTTGTTGGGATGCAAAATATTATTATCACTACCC
>JAGPBO010000155.1:4567-8954 GCA_018063305.1 Cyclobacteriaceae bacterium | reverse complement strand
AGACGAATAGTTATCTCTTCTGTTTTACTCCATTCGGGTTCTTCCTCCCGATTCATCGGTAGCGAAACGTGTGTATAAAGGTCGAGACCCAGATTCCTTTTAATATCGGGAGATGAAATAAAACCACCCATGGCTGGATTAATTTGAACACGTGGAAAGAGCAGCGCTTCCACTTCACCGTCTTTCTTTAATTCGATTTCATAGAATGTATTTTCAGGATTTATCTCGAAGGTATCCTTGGCATTTAATATTTTCTTACCGTTAAATTCTATATCGCGAAGGGCGATAACTTTAAAGGGGTCTTGGGTAAGATCAATATTATTTTTACTTACATAGCCAGTAACGTTCCGAGCTTCAACCCGCTCACCCAGAAAAGTAATATCATAACCACCCATGGTGCGAGGTTCATTAATAAACAGCAACAGATTATCGCGGTTAAATTCAGTAGGGAGATCTTTAGAGATTAACATGCCGGTGTTATTCAAGGAAACAACTTTGGAGTAACCCGATGAAAACATAACGCCCAGCAACATCATACCAATACCAATATGAGCCAAAGCGCCACCCGATAAGGCGACATTCACTTTTATAATTGAAGTTAACACCTTGATGTTTGAAACGATCAAATAAACTCCCGCCAAGGTTAGGATTACGTAGGAGGGCTGATAGACCTTTGTAATGGCAATAATAAGCGCAAACACAACTAAGGAAATCAGAATGGGAGGCAGGATTTCTTTTTTTAACTTTTCTTTCTCCATTCTCTTCCACCAAAAGAATTGGCCTGTGCCTGAGATAAGCGCTACGAGCACGCCAAACCAAAGTTGGAACTTAGAATAAAACCCAACCTGATCAGCAGGAGGAGCCAGGTTAGATTCGCCACCAAATAATTCTATTATACTATTATATACCGGAATAGATGTTGGTAATAATACCTGAAAGCCCATGAGGCAAAGTGTTGTAGCGCCTAAGAATATCCAAAATTCTTTGGAGTAAATGGAGGCTTCTTTATCAGACGAAGGAATTTCCTTCCAACGAAAAGCAGCCAGCACAATAGCGGCAACTGTAAAGAACAACAGATAGATAAGTAATTGCCCCGACAAGCCAAGATCAGTGAATGAGTGTACGGAGGCATCGCCAAGAATTCCGCTTCGTGTTAAAAAAGTGGAGTAAAGAATCAGAACAAATACTGCGATGTTTAATATGATCGAACTCTTTAAGGCTGTTTCGCTATTCTTATAAATGAGCATAGTGTGGATAGAGGCTATCAACACAAGCCACGGAACGTAAACTGCGTTTTCAACAGGGTCCCAATTCCAGTATCCGCCAAAATTTAAAGTCTCATAAGCCCAGTAGCCACCCATCAGGATGCCAAGACCCAACACGGCACCGGCAACCAAAGCCCAGGGTAGCGCGGGTTTTATCCACTCCGAATATTTTTTCTGCCACAAACCAGCCATGCAAAAAGCAAAGGGAACCAAGGTTAGCGCAAAGCCCAGAAATAACGTGGGCGGATGGATAACCATCCAATAGTTCTGCAATAATGGATTTAGGCCACTACCATCTTTTGGAATAAAATCAGGTTGAAGCGAGAAGATAGGATCATCAATGGCATCGCGAAGAAGGATAAACGGAGAACTGCCAAGTTTTATATTGAGGAACGGAATAACAATACCCAAAATCATGGAGGCTAAGAAGGCTTGAACCAAGCCGAAGACAACCATTACGGGGGCTTCCCAATTTCGCTGAGTTCGGATAAGAAAAAGGCCTATTAGCGCTTGCCAGAAAAGCCAAAGTAAAAAGCTGCCTTCCTGCCCTTCCCAAAAGCAGGAGATCATGTATTCGCCAGGTAAATGAAGCGAAGAGTGCGAGTAGGCGTAATGATACTCGAAATAATGCTGATATATAATTACGAATAAACTAACGATAACCCCAATAATTGCTGCACTATGTACATAAAAGGCAACCCGTGCGTTGCCTAACCATTGCTCTTTTGTTTCTGCTCCAGCCGAGTTTGCCTTCCAGTAAGCGAACGCACTGATTAACGAAGTAACAAATGAAGCGATAACAAAAAGGTGGCCCAGGTCACCAATGAAATAATGCATTACTAGAAAATTAAGAGATCTGAATTAAGAATGATTGGATGGCGTAATCTTTTACCATCACTTAAATACTGGCGTTTATTTTTTCCTCCTGATATTTAGAAGGGCACTTTAATAGAATTTTGTTAGCAACAAAGGCGTTGTTTTGGTAGCCTCCAATGACCACAACTTTTTCAGAACGGGCAAAGTCAGGAGGCATGGGTTCGTTATAATAAACTTTTTGCTCTTTCTGTTCATCATCAATCAAAATAAAGGAAAAGGACAAGTTGTCACTGCTTTTTTCCATTCCCACAATATTGCCAGCACCGTCTTTTTTCAGGTCGCCAACAACATGTATCTGATTATTGTTTCCGTTTGAGGCCATTTGAAAAGCCTGATTGAAGGATACATAGGTGCTGGCATCTCCCGCGGTAGCGATAATAAGGCCAATACATGCTGCGATAACAACAACTGCGATAATATGTGATTTTTTCATGTCGGAATACTGTTAGATTGCAAAGGTACAGGCAAAACAGTTAATCGGACTAAAAAGTTGAGAATTTAACAGAGTTTCTAATCTACTTTTTCCTTGACTTTTTTCTCTAATCGAGTAATCTTCCGATCGAGCATAATCAAATAGGCAATCAAGCCTGATAGAATTATCAATAGAATAGCCACAACGACATATATTTTTCCTTCCGAGCGCATCGTATCGGCCATTTCCACGGGCTGTGCATGGAGAAACAAAGGACTAACTAAGAGTAAAGTAATGAGGTATTTTATCTTATTCATTTTCCAGATTGAGTATTTTTTCATTGAGTAAGCGAGTTCTGATACGCAGCGAGGCAATCCAAACGCCAAGTAAAATCCATCCCACCACAGCCGGGTAGAATACCATTCTCATTTTGCTGTCGAGATCATACATATTAAAACCAGGATTACCACCACTGCCGGGATGCATAGAGCTTGTCATACGTGGGATAACAAAGATTAAGGGGATCATTGCGGCAAAGGCGAAAATATTATAAACCGCGCTAAGCCTGGCCCGTTGGTCTTCATTTTCAATAGAACCACGTAATACAAAATAGGCGAGATAAACCAAAAGTGCTATGGCAGCGCCATTCTGCTTCGGGTCGCCATGCCAGGGCGAGCCCCACGTGTAGTTGGCCCAAATCATGCCCGTAGTAATTCCTAATAAGCCAAGAATCAAACCGGTGTTGGCATATTCAACCGCATACGTGTCTCGTTCAAAGGAGGGATTTTTTAAGTAACGAACGGAATGGATGGTTGAAAGCAAAAACAAAACGACCATACCAAACCACATCGGCACATGAAAATAAAGTGACCGGATGGTTTCGTTAACAATGTTTAGCCTGGGAACATTAAATAAAAAGCCAGCTATGACCGTGTAAATCAAGAGCGCAACAGCAAGAATCTTTAACCAGGTTTTCATTTTAGATTTGATTTTAAAAGGTTCGAGGACTTGAACCTTTTAACTGCGCCAAATATACGGGAAGAGGAGGTATGACGCAGCAGCTACTAAGCAATTTATTGCCAATAGCGTTAGTAAATCATTGGTACTTACCGACCGATCCAGGCCATCGATACAGTTTTTGGTTACTTTAATGACAATAAGGAGTACGGAAATAACGATGGGAAAACTCAATACAGACATAAGGATATGACTGTTATTGGCTTTTGCGGCTATGCCCGAGAGTAATGTGAGCGAAGCAGAAAATCCCATCGCACCAAGGATTATCACCAGCGAGAAAAGGCCTACATCTAAAACGGGATTGTTTAAGAGAACAACGAAAAGGAAAAAACCCGTAAAGGAAAGCAGGATGGTTAAGAGAAAATTGTAGATAACTTTTGATAGAATTACGGATTCGGGTGAGGCGATACTGTAATAGTAAATATCCTGACCTCGCTTTTCTCCAATAAAACTTTTAGCTACCGTGTTGATTACCGTGAAGAGAATAGTTATCCAAAATAACGCACTCCAAACTAAAGGTGTAATTTGGTTTTGCTTCAGGCTGAAGGTTAGGTAGCAGATAAATGCCGTGGAGAAAAGGTATAACAGGAGGCCTGAGATCACAGACTTTCGTCTGAGTTCGAGTGTGAGTTCTTTTAGAAAAAGGTGTTTAAGATTTTGCAAGTTTTTCTTCTGATAGACTTACAATTTTGCGAAGTGACTTAAATGCTATTATCAGGGCAACAATAAAAATTCCAAAAGAAGAGCCAGCCGCTAAAGAAATAGAAAGCTTTGGGCTAACAGGTTTTTGAAAGACCGTAAACCCTTCTACAACCTG
>JAGPBO010000155.1:0-4467 GCA_018063305.1 Cyclobacteriaceae bacterium | reverse complement strand
GGCTTTCACCTTTCTAAGCGCCTTCTTGCAGAAGGCTTTAATGTAGTTGGTGTCGACATTGTAAACGACTACTATGACGTTGGATTGAAAGAATCCAGATTAAAAATATTAACAGGTGATGGCCGCTTTTCATTTCATAAAATAGATCTGCAAGATAAGCCTGCCATTGACAAACTATTTAGTAAAGAGAAGTTTGATTTCGTTGTGAACCTGGCCGCCCAAGCTGGCGTACGATACTCAATAACGAATCCTTATGCTTACCTCGAGAGTAACCTCACAGGTTTTTTAAACATTCTGGAAGCGTGCAGAAATAATCCTGTAAAGCATTTGGTTTACGCATCTTCCAGTTCGGTATACGGGGCGAATCGAAATATGCCATTTTCCGTTCATGATAATGTCGATCACCCTTTGGCACTTTATGCGGTAACTAAAAAGAGTAATGAGTTAATGGCCCATGCCTACTCTAATCTCTACCAAATTCCAACTACGGGGCTACGATTCTTTACCGTATATGGACCGTACGGCCGGCCGGATATGGCTTTGTTTTTATTCACCAAAGCAATCCTGGAAGGTAAGCCTATTGATGTTTTCAATCACGGCAAAATGAAACGCGATTTCACTTACGTGGATGATATTGTTGAGGGCATTGTTAGACTAATTCCAAAACCATCAAAAGCAAACCCTGCATGGAGTGGAATGAATCCCGATCCGGCAACGAGTTTTGCTCCCTACAAGATTTACAATATTGGAAACAATAGTCCGGTAGAGCTTATGCATTTTATTGAAGTATTGGAACACAACCTTGGAGTAAAAGCAATTAAGAATTTGCTTCCCTTGCAAGAGGGAGACGTGCCCGAAACGTACGCTAATGTTGATGATCTGATGAATGACGTTGGCTTTAAACCCTCAACGACTATTGAGCATGGTATTGAGCAATTTGTCAACTGGTATAAAGAATATTATAAGATTAAGTAGATGGAAAAAATAGGAATTATTGGATTAGGCTATGTGGGCTTGCCCCTTGCGGTAGAGTTTGGAAAGATTATAGATGTGGTAGGATTTGATATCAATCAATCGCGGATTGAGGAATTAAAGAACGGTCACGACAGAACGTTGGAAGTTGACATGTCTGAACTTAAATCAGCAGCCCGATTATCATTTTCATCTGATCCGGCTGATTTAAAGAATGTCAATTATTTTATTGTAACTGTGCCCACACCAGTTGATGAATATAAAACACCTGATTTAACACCGCTCATTAAAGCAAGCGAGACCGTTGGCAAAGTGTTGAAAAAGAATGATGTTGTTATCTATGAATCGACCGTCTATCCGGGTTGCACCGAGGAGGATTGCGTACCTGTATTAGAGAAACACAGCGGATTGAAATTTAATGTAGATTTTTTCTGTGGCTATTCGCCCGAGCGCATCAATCCAGGGGACAAACAACATCGATTGCCTACTATAAAAAAAGTAACGAGTGGAAGTAATCCGGAAATTGCAGAGAAGGTTGATCAACTTTATAAAAGAATAATTATTGCGGGAACACACAAAGCGTCTTCAATAAAAGTTGCGGAAGCGGCCAAGGTTATCGAGAACTCACAACGCGATATTAACATTGCCTTTGTTAACGAGCTTTCTCTCATCTTCGAAAAAATGGGAATCGATACGCATGAAGTTTTGGAAGCAGCCGGAACGAAATGGAATTTTCTTCCTTACAAGCCGGGCCTGGTGGGTGGCCATTGCATTGGTGTTGACCCTTACTATCTAACGTATAAGGCGGATAGTCTTGGCTATCATCCACAGGTTATTCTGGCCGGCAGAAGGATTAACGATAATATGGGTGTTCATATCGCCAACCGGGTGATAAAATTGATGACCCAAAATGATCTACCCATTAAGAATGCCAAAGTATTGGTACTCGGTATCACCTTCAAAGAGAATTGTCCCGATATTAGAAATAGTCGTGCCATTGATGTAATTCGTGAATTGCAAAGTTTTGGCGCTGACGTGGAGGTTTATGACTCACACGCGGATGTACAGGAGGTAAAGCATGAATATGGGTTATCCTTAATCAGTACGTTAAATAAAAAGTACAGTGCCATCGTTCTTGCCGTAAGTCATGAAGATTTTAAATCGATTAAATGGAGCGAAATAAAAATGGCCAATACCATTGTGTATGATGTTAAAGGCTTTTTGGATAAATCCATTATAACAGGAAGATTATAAAATGTCATTGAACTCAACTGATCATGTTTTAGTAACCGGTGGAGCCGGTTATATAGGTTCACATACCGTTGTTGAACTTATTCAAGCGGGCTATAAGGTTACCGTGGTGGATTCACTGGAGCGGAGTGAGCAACGAATCATCGAAGGCGTTGAATCGATAACAAAAACAAAAGTAGATTTTCATAAACTTGACTGCCTCGATTTTTCAGCTCTAGATGCGTTATTCTCTAAGAACAATTTTACATCTGTTATCCATTTTGCGGCTTATAAATCGGTGAATGAGTCGGTTGTTAAACCCATTGAGTATTATAAAAATAATGTGGGTACGCTGATTACTTTGCTTGAGGTGATGAAGAAACATCAGGTCACAGATTTAATTTTTTCTTCTTCTTGTACAGTTTATGGACAACCCGATCAGATTCAGGTAAATGAGTTAGCGCCTTTTAAAAAATCAGAATCGCCCTACGGCTCAACGAAACAAGTGTGTGAGAAAATTTTAGAAGACGCGGCTACGGAAAATTTCAGAATTATTTCATTACGATATTTCAATCCAATCGGGGCACACCCCAGTGCGTTGATTGGTGAATTGCCTATTGGTGTTCCAAATAATTTGGTTCCATACGTTACGCAAACGGCAGCGGGCATTCGCGAGAAGCTACTTGTTTTTGGAAATGATTACGACACTACGGATGGCTCTTGCGTTCGTGATTTTATTCATGTGTGCGATGTTGCCACAGCGCATGTAAAGGCTATCGAATATTTGAACAATAGAAAAGAGACAAGTCTGTTTGATGCTTTTAACTTAGGCACCGGCATTGGAGTATCCGTGTTGGAGTTGGTAAAGAAGTTTATTGAAGTGACAGGTGTTACTATCAATTATTCAATTGGGCCGCGCAGGCCTGGTGATGTTGTGAAAGTTTATGCTGATCCTAAGAAAATAAATACAGCATTTGGCTGGAGCACTCAATATGATTTGGGTCAATCGCTTCTTCATGCCTGGCAGTGGGAGAAAAAATTAAGAGGTATTTAAATTTAGTGTATGGAGAAAATCAGAATGGCCGACCTTCATACCCAGTATCTGCGGATAAAGCCCGAGATTGATTCGGCAATTCAAGAAGTTTTGGATTCAACTGCCTTCATTCAGGGGCCGCAAGTCAACCAATTTGCAAATTCATTAGCAGCTTATCTTGATTCTAACTTTGTAATTCCTTGTGCCAATGGCACCGATGCCTTGCAAATAGCCATGATGGCGCTCGGTTGTAAACCAGGCGATGAAGTTATTATACCGGTTCACACCTATGTGGCTACTGCCGAAGTGATTGCCTTGCTTGGCCTTAAACCCGTTTTCACGGAAGTAGATGCAAAGAATTTTAATCTTGATGCAAGCAAATTAGAAGAAAAGATTTCGGATAGGACGTTTGCTATCGTACCGGTTCATTTATATGGTCAATGTGCAGATATGGAACCGATATTGAGGTTGGCAAAAAAACATAACGTTCATGTGATTGAAGATGTTGCTCAGGCATTAGGTGCCGTTTATACTTTTTCAAATGGCGAGAAGAGGCGGGCCGGAATAATGAGTACGATTGGTTGCACGTCATTTTTTCCTTCTAAAAACTTAGGCTGCTTTGGCGATGGTGGAGCAATCTTTACACAGAATTCAGCATTGGCAGATAAAATTAAGATGATTGCTAATCATGGACAAAAGATAAAGTATCATCACGACATCATTGGTGTTAACAGCCGGTTGGATACGCTGCAGGCAGCCATCTTAGATGTTAAATTGAAATATCTTAATGATTATGAGCAGCGCAGAAATAATGTGGCAAACTTTTATGATCGGGAATTAGGAAACGTTTCTTTTTTAGAAGTACCAGAGCGAGCAAAAAATTCAACGCATGTATTTCATCAATACACAATTAAAACCAAAGGGATAGATCGCGATAAGCTGAAATCTTATTTAGAGAGTAAGGGAATTCCAACCATGATTTATTATCCTGTTCCGCTGCATTTGCAAACGGCTTATGCACGCGCTGAATATCCGGCTGGCACCTTTCCAATAACGGAGCAATTATCAAAAACAGTTTTGTCTTTGCCCATTCATACCGAAATGAACGAAGAACAATTGTTATACATTTGCAATACAATCAAAGATTTTTCAAATCATGCCTGAGCCTAAAAATTATTTTGCGCACGAAACTGCCATAATTGATGAAGGCTGTGAGATTGGAGCCGGAACAA
>JAGPBO010000154.1 GCA_018063305.1 Cyclobacteriaceae bacterium | reverse complement strand
AAATGAAAAGGCCGGATTACCTCCAATAATTACTCCCTTATACTCGGGATATCGCGGACTAAAATAGGTAAAGCCTTTACGCGATTTTGTTGTGTTAACTTTTGCTGGTGACTTCGCCAAGGTATTAATCTCGTTCGCCAAGGTATTATTCTCATAAAATGGTTTATAGTAACCCGACAGCTTTCCATCTTCTTCAAACAGCTCCCAAGTTCCAACCCGCAAGTCATCTTCAATGGTGCCTTTGGTTTGCAATGACCCGGAAGGATAATAGCCTTTATAGATGCCCTTACCATTCACAAAATCACATTCTCCTTCTAGTCTGCCATCCTTAAAATAATAATTCCAGAGTCCATGACTCTTACCATCTCTAACCAGTCCTTTCGTTTTTAATTTTCCATCAGGATAATACTCGCGGTACTCGCCACTACCTGATTGGTAGGTGATTTCACTCTTACGTTTTCCACCAGGAGTTTGCGTACTCCAATAGCCGTTCTTCTTACCTCCCACATATTCGCCTGAAGAACTTACTGTGCCATCTTCAAAGTAATACTTCCATAATCCAGTAGGCTCATCATTTTCATAACTGCCCTCTGAGGATAGCTGCCCCGAAGCATAATAACTTTTCCATATACCCTTTCGCTTTCCTCCTATAAAATCGCCTTCACTTTCCAGTACGCTCGCTTCTGAAAAATAGCGCCAATGACCTACATTTCTAGCTCCAGCTTTAGGGCCTTCGGCTAGAATTTTGCTCGAATGATAAAACTCTGTATATCGTCCATAATCATCGGCATAGTCAATCTCTCCCCGAAGTACGCCATCCTCAAAAAAGGTTTTCCAAACGCCACTTCGTTTATTATCAACGTACTCACCAATCTCTTTCAGTTCCCCACTTTCGTAATATACTTTCCAAACACCCGCGCGAAGTTTATTATTGATGGTACCCTCCATACTTTTTTGACCACTCTCATAAAAATATTCCCACATCCCGTAGTTGGAATTTTGACGAAGAATACCCCTCATCTTAATATTTCCTGTTTCGTAGTAAAACTCCCATACGCCTGATGTCTCGTTGTTAACAAACTGACCTTTTGATTCTATGTTGCCATTTAGGAAATAGGAGATGTAACGGCCTTGTAAAATATTTTGAATAGTGTCTTTGACCTGATAAACCTCTTTTAGATTTAGTTTGTCGGTATCGTGGTACGTATGACGGGTAATGCCCTGCGTTAATCCTTGGAGAGAAAAAAATAGCAGCACACCAATAATTACTATTGCTTTCATAGCAAAATAAAAGTAGCCGTGTAAAGTTAACGAATTCTTTTAGGAAGCACTCGTTGGATAGAGTGCCTTCATAATCGCGGCCTTGCCCCAGTCAGCCTTTTCCTGCTCTGTCCATAGTTCTGGAAAAAACATGATCCGTTGAAAACGAGGAGGCAAATATTTTTGCCAATTGGTACCTCCGGTGGCTTTGATATCTTCCGGGTCGCGATGCAAGTATCGGGCGGCCGTGCGCATATGCACTAATCGCCAAAGAACATTTGATAACTGATCAAACTCGCGGAGTTTTTCAATAACAGATTTTGATTGTGGAAAATGCTGAAGGTATATCTTCTGAAGATTCCGGTTGCGGTATTTAAGGCTCGTCTCTGTAAATAATTTAAGGTACTTCTCCTCAAATTGCTGAAGGGTGAGTGTCTTTTTGTCCGAAGCTAATTCGGTAGCCCCACTCCGCCAATACAAACACTCCACCTGTCGTTCTACATCATCAGACTCCTGCAGGTTTTTCCGAAAATCGATATGAATCAAGTTCGATAAATCGGTGCTGCAAATTTCAATAAGACGATACTGGGCCGATTGAAATCCCGAAGAGGGCAATAGGGACATTCGGAATTTTAGAAATTGCTCTTTCTCCAAGCCATCAACCATGACGGCAAATGAATTTTCAAGAAGATGAAAATATCGAATGATGCGATCCAATCGTTCAATAAAAAATTTTTCGGTCAGATTTTTATGATCTGCGATTTGTTCTATTTCCCAGAGGATAAGGTTAAAATATAATTCGGTGATCTGATGGTAAATAATAAACACTTTCTCATCTGGAAATTGTGTCTTCGGATTTTGTAGGCTTAAGAGTGTGTCGAGGTGAATGTAATCCCAATAGGTAAGATAATCGGAATACAGCAAGCCATCCAGGTACGAGGAAAGATCTTGCCCCATAACTGCATACTTTTGTTGAAGCTTTTCTAATTGTTCACTGAGAGTCGGGCCGCCAGAAGATTTGTCCATATAATTGTTAATACTTGCGTAAATTTGCCCCATTCAAAAGAATAACCAAAATATATATGTCGTCATCTACCCACTCTCCATCAAAAATTAAAAAATCATTAAAACAAGATCGATATGAACAACCCGATTTTTATGGAATTGATGATTTATTAACCGAAGAGCATAAACTAATCCGTAGTTCAATTCGGGAATTTGTTAAACGAGAAATCTCGCCATACATAGAAGACTGGGCGCAAAATGCCCACTTCCCATACGAGATTGTTAAAAAGTTTGGCGACATCGGGGCGTTTGGCCCTACTATTCCGCAGCAGTATGGTGGTGGTGGTCTGGACTATATCTCCTACGGAATTCTAATGCAGGAAATTGAACGTGGCGATTCAGGTATGAGGTCCACCGCTTCGGTTCAGGGCTCATTGGTCATGTATCCAATTTATAAATTTGGAAGCGAGGAACAGCGTAAAAAATATTTACCCAAACTGGCCAGTGGCGAATGGTTAGGTTGTTTTGGTTTGACCGAGCCTGATCACGGATCGAACCCCAGTGGTATGGTAACCAACTTCAAAGATGCCGGTGACCACTACGTTTTGAACGGGGCAAAAATGTGGATTTCAAATTCACCCAAAGCCGATGTAGCCGTTGTTTGGGCCAAGAATGAAGCCGGCCGAATCCATGGACTTATTGTTGAACGGGGTATGGCCGGTTTTTCAACACCAGAGACCCACGGAAAATGGTCGTTGCGGGCAAGTACTACGGGCGAATTGGTATTTGATAACGTGAAAGTGCCGAAAGAAAATTTATTACCCGGTAAAAATGGTTTAGGTGCCCCGATGATGTGCTTGGATTCAGCACGTTATGGAATTGCCTGGGGAGCTTTAGGCGCAGCCATGGATTGTTATGATTCCGCCCAGCGTTATGCCAAAGAAAGAATTCAGTTTGGAAAACCGATAGGTTCGTTTCAATTAGTACAGAAGAAATTAGCAGAAATGCTTACCGAAATAACGAAGGCGCAACTTCTTAACTGGAGACTGGGTGTGCTGATGAATGAAGGCAAGGCAACAACTGTTCAAATATCGATGGCCAAAAGAAATAGTATTCAAATAGCATTGGAGATTGCGCGGGAAGCCCGGCAAATTCATGGCGGTATGGGAATAACCGGAGAATACCCTATGATGCGCCACATGATGAATTTAGAATCGGTATTAACCTATGAGGGAACTCATGATATTCATTTGTTAATTCTGGGTAATCACATAACAGGAATTCCTGCGTTTTCGTAAATGAAACTTGTTACCATTCTGGGTGCGCGGCCTCAGTTCGTTAAAGCGGCCACTGTTTCGCGCGAACTCAAAAAAGTGGGCGTACACGAGGTCATTGTTCATACCGGGCAGCACTTCGATGCTAACATGAGTCAGGTTTTCTTTGACGAGATGGAAATTCCGCAACCTGATTATAATCTCGAAATAAGTGGGCTGAATCATGGCGCTATGACGGGGCGCATGCTGGAAAAAATTGAAGAAGTTCTTATCCAGGAAAAACCAGAGTACGTGCTTGTGTATGGTGATACAAACTCAACGCTGGCCGGGGCATTAGCCGCCTCTAAACTTCATATACCTGTAGCCCATGTTGAAGCTGGTTTAAGAAGTTTTGAAATGAAAATGCCCGAAGAAGTAAATCGGATACTCACCGATCGGATAAGTTCCATCCTCTTCTGCCCTACTACAACAGCCATTAAGAATTTAGAAGTTGAAGGCTATAATAACTTCACTTGTAAAGTGGTTCTATCAGGCGATGTTATGTTTGATGCGATTCAATATTATCAATCAAAAATTGAAACCCATTCAACTATTATTGAAAAAGAAAATCTAACACACAAACCCTTTGTATTGGCAACCTTGCATCGGGCAGAAAATACAAATGATTCAAAACGGTTACTGGAAATTTGTGAAGCGTTCAATGAAATCAATCAGAAAGTAAAAGTTGTATTGCCGTTGCATCCGCGCACAAAATCCTTTCTTGCCAATCAGAACATTCAGTTAAATGCCCACCTCATCGACCCGGTTGGATATTTCGATATGCTTGCCTTGCTCAAAAATTGCAAAATGGTTCTGACGGATAGCGGTGGCTTGCAAAAGGAAGCTTACTTTTTTGAAAAGTTCTGCGTTACCCTTCGTGATCAAACGGAATGGACTGAATTACTGGAAGCTGGTGCTAACGTTTTGGCTGGGGCTGATAGAAAAAAAATTATAGACTTGTTTAATGATAATATTGGAAGAGTCATTAAGCTAAAAGAAGGATTGTATGGCCGGGGCGATACCGCTTCCATCATTGCCAATCATTTTGTTTAACTATTCTTCGATATACCCACTCAGGGTTATTCGTTGAACCGGATTTCGAGGATCGTTTGAGTAAATCGCGATCGCTTTATTCTGTGTTCCTTTTCTTCCCTCCGTATTTAATTTCCATTTAAGTTGGGCGACCTCTCCCGACTTAACCGATTGCTTATCCACTAACACAACCAAACAAGTACAATTACTTTGAACGCTTCGAATTTCAAGTGTAGTCTTACCACGATTAGTTAGGGTTAACATGTTCTCGGTAGGCGTACCTGCCTTTACCCGATCGAATAAAATCTCATACTGTGAACTAACCAATATGGGAGCTTTTGAAAGTTCCTCGGGGGTCTGAGTCGGAAAAAATTCCTCCGCCAGAGCATACACTGAAAATACCTTAACCGGCAATTCCGAATCGTTTGTTTGTATTTCAATATTGTCCGATAAAAATCCATACTGATTCCGCTGCTTAGCGTCATATGATATTTTAATAATCCCCTGCGTGTTTGGGTTGAGTGTAGCTGGCTTTTCTATTTTTATATAGGCCGGTGCAACCACATTTTTGAACTCGATTACATCCACTCCAGCGTTCATAACAGCATACTCCTTTACGGAAGCCGGCTTGTTAATAAATACTTTGCCCATATTAAATGAATTCGTGGCAAAGCGCAGATGTCCTTTGGACACGGATAACGGTTGGTCAGGCACTTTTAACTGATCGACAACGGTACCTTTTATTTGTAAAACCAATGGACTACTGGTTAAATCAGTTGTAACGGTTAGTGTTTTATTGAAATAACCCGGGCGACCTTTGGGGTCAAAACTAACCTTAATAAAACCTTTTGTACCAACGGCCACCGGGTCGGTAGACCAGCCGGGGGTGGTACATCCGCACGATGCCTGAACAGAGATTATTTTCACTGAACGGACTGCATTGTTTGTAAAGGTGAATTCAAAATCAACCGGACCTGCGGTTTCAGCAATCTCGCCAAAGTCATGAATCTTCTCGTTGAAGAATAAAGGTTCAGCAAGTTGGGCGTGCGCATTAATACCCGTTACCAAAAGAAATATGATCAGAGAAAGTTTCATGTGTGGCAAAATTACTTCATACCAGCCACTTCTAAAATTAAATCGACATACAAATAACTTTCTCTGCTTTACATTACTCCAATTCCTAATACTTCATTTTCTTTGCATTGTATGGCAAGAATTTTAACTGGAATAACAAGTAATGGCAGGCCACACCTGGGAAATCTGTTGGGTGCGATTATACCCGCAATAAAACTTTCGCAGGAACCTGGCAACGAATCTTTTTTCTTTATTGCAGACCTGCATTCTCTTATTAGTATCAAAGATGCAAAACAACGGGTTTCTAATGTGCATGCGGTGGCTGCAGCCTGGTTAGCCTTTGGGTTTGATATTGAACGGAACTTATTGTATCGGCAGAGTAGAATTCCAGAAGTTTGTGAACTTACCTGGTACCTCAACTGCCTGACTCCGTATCCGATGCTTGCCAATGCCCATTCCTTTAAGGATAAAGCAGATAAGCTATCCGATGTGAATGCAGGGTTGTTTACGTATCCGGTGCTGATGGCGGCAGACATTATATTATACAACGCCAATTTTGTACCCGTAGGTAAAGATCAGCGGCAGCATTTGGAGATGGCGCGTGATATTGCCAGTGCATTCAATAATCTGTATGGTGAAACATTTGTACTTCCCGAAGCGAAAATTGAGGAAGAAGTCATGACAATCCCGGGAACGGATGGCCAGAAGATGAGTAAGTCGTACGGAAACATTATTGATATCTTTCTTCCCGATAAGGAGTTGCGCAAACAGATTATGAGCATTGTTACGGACAGTACGCCCGTTGAAGCTCCTAAAAATCCGGAAACCGATAATGTATTTGCGATCTATAAACTGGTCGCTACACCAGAACAAAAAAACGCGCTGAAACAGAAATACCTTGCGGGTAATTTTGGCTATGGCCACGCGAAGCAAGAACTTTTTGAATTGCTGATAACCAAGTACGCAAAAGAGCGTGAGGCTTTTAATTTCTACTTTAGCAACTTACCTGAACTGGAGAAAAAATTAGCCCAGAGCGAAGTGAGAGTAAGTAAAATTGCTCAGGAAGTTCTTAGCCGGGTACGAAAAAAATTAGGGTATTAACTCCTATTTGACTGTCCAAACTACTTGCTGTTGATCTTTACCCACATTAAGAATTATCCGAAGCGGGTTGGGCACAATAACCAACTTTGTTTCCTTGCCGGGAATTGAATCCACTTCAACGTATACTCCTTCCCCAGCAGCCACTGCAAATTTATTTTTATCGCCAATTAAATATGACTTTGCCAAATAGGCAATTGGGTATAGTACATCGGTATCCGGACAGTATTTATCATGTACCTCGGTGAGTATACCTTCCAGATAATCGCCATATTTTTCATGAAGCGAATCCTCCAGATCATGCAGCTCCTCTTCTAAATCATCATATTTAGGATCATTGTAATCAATCTTTTTTAAAGCGTTTCTGTGCACAGCAATCTCTTGAATCGCTTTATCAAGCTCTAATACGTCCATAGTTCAAATTTTTATCAAGATTATAGAAATACATGCTAAATTAAAATACGCGGATTGATTAATTTTGACCACTCTTAAAAACACTTTGATGAATATTGATTTCCTACCACTTAAAGGCACCGACCATGTTGAATTCTATGTAGGTAATGCCAAACAGGCTGCCTTATATTACCAACATTGTCTGGGTTTCGATTTGGTTGCTTATTCTGGTCCTGAAACAGGCGTTAGAGATCGGGCTTCGTATGTTCTTCAACAAAATAAAATCAGGTTTGTAGTAACCTCTAGTTTAATTCCTGATTCCTACATTTCCGAGCATGTTAAAAAACATGGTGATGGCGTGAAGGTTCTTGCCCTTTGGGTTGATGATGCCACCAAGTCGTTTAATGAAACTGTTTCGCGCGGTGCAGAACCAGCCAGTGCTCCCAAAAAAATTACTGATGAGTTTGGCGAGGTGATTGTTGCCTCTATAAAAACGTATGGCGAAACCATCCACACGTTTGTTGAACGATCAAATTACTCAGGCGCGTTTATGCCCGGGTATAAGGCAACGAAAAGTACGGTACACGTTAGCCCGATTGGTTTGAAATATGTGGATCATTGTGTGGGTAACGTTGAACTTGGCCAAATGAACCGGTGGGTTGATTTCTATGAAAATGTTATGGGATTTAAATTGCTCATCACGTTCGATGATAAAGATATTTCAACAGAATACAGCGCGCTCATGTCCAAGGTAGTGTCGAACGGAAACGGATATATCAAATTTCCTATTAACGAACCTGCCCATGGCAAAAAGAAATCACAAATTGAAGAGTACCTTGATTTTTATCACTGTGCCGGTGTACAACATATTGCCATCGCTACCGATGATATCCTTTTTACTGTGGGTGAATTGAGAAAGCGTGGCGTTGAATTTCTACGAGTGCCGGATACATATTATGAAGATGTGTTAGATCGGGTTGGCCATATAAACGAAGATCTTCAGGAGTTAAAAAAACTTAATATTCTTATTGATCGTGATGAAGAAGGATATTTGCTCCAAATCTTTACAAAACCAATACAAGATCGACCCACGGTATTTTTTGAAATCATTGAAAGAAACGGGGCCAAGTCTTTTGGCAAAGGAAACTTTAAGGCCTTATTCGAAGCCATTGAATTAGAACAAGAATTGCGGGGAAATTTATAACCTTACCCATTACACCATCTAAATTTTAAAAATGGACTTACTTACCGAATCAAAGAAACGGGCTGAGGCCTGGCTAAATAGTTCCGTTATCGATGATTCTTCCAAGCAGTCTATTCGGCAGCTTTTGGAAGCTACTGATTCAAAGCTATTGATTGACAGTTTCTATAAAGATCTTGAGTTTGGCACTGGTGGCTTGCGCGGAGTAATGGGCGTTGGTTCCAATTGTATAAATAAATATACCATTGGTGCGGCTACCCAAGGCTTGTCAAACTATCTTAAAAAATCTATTACCGGTGAGATTAAAGTTGCCATTGCGTATGATTGCCGTAATAACAGCAAAGAACTGGCGCAGGTAACAGCTGATGTATTTTCCGCTAACGGGATTTCTGTATTTCTGTTTGCAGAACTTCGCCCTACCCCACTCCTGTCATTCGCTATCCGGTATTTAAAATGTCAATCCGGAGTTGTAATCACCGCCTCACATAATCCCAAAGAATATAATGGGTATAAAGCCTATTGGTCGGATGGCGCGCAATTAGTCCCTCCGCATGATAAAAACGTAATCCATGAAGTTAATTCTATCGGTGGCTT
>JAGPBO010000333.1 GCA_018063305.1 Cyclobacteriaceae bacterium | reverse complement strand
ATGTGCAATAACGATAGAGGTTCTATTCTTCATTAGATTGAATAAAGCTTCTTGCACTAATTTTTCTGATTCAGAATCCAGAGCCGAAGTGGCTTCATCTAAAATAAGAATGGGTGGATTTTTAAGAACAGCACGTGCGATACTTAAGCGTTGCCGTTGTCCACCCGAAAGTTTTGAGCCCCGTTCGCCAATCAACGTTTGATAGCCATTTTCTGTTTGCATGATAAAGTCATGCGCATTGGCTATTCGTGCTGCCTGAATTACACTCTCTTCGCTAATGTGTGGCATGCCAAAAGCAATGTTGTTGAAAATGGTATCGTTAAATAAGATTGATTCCTGGGTAACCACCCCAATATGGCTACGCAATGATTCCAACTCGTATTCGGTCAGTGAAACTCCATCAACCTGCACTTCCCCATCAATAGGATCATAAAAGCGAGGTATCAAATCTGCCAACGTTGATTTCCCTCCACCAGACGGACCCACCAGAGCAAGCGTCTTACCTTTTTCAATGGTGAGATTAATGTTCTTTAACACGCGTTCCGTCTCATAAGAAAAATTTACATTCTTAAATGCAATTTCCTTTTCAAACGATTTAAGTGCCATAGCCCCTGACTTGTTCCGAATCACCGGCTTTTCATCGATCAATGAAAAAATACGTTTGGCCGAAGCAGTACCTCGTTGTAAAGAAGTGATGCCATTTGAAAAGCTCTTGGCGGGTTGCATAATCATAGCGAACACGCCCAGGAATCCTAAAAAAGCTTCAGGCTTCAAAGAAGAATCATCGGACAAGACCATATTGCCACCAAAATAAATTATGCCCGCTACAATCATAACTCCTAAAATTTCAGATACCGGTGCCGATAATTCATTTTTATAAGCCATCGACTTGGTGGTCTTTCTATAAAAGGCCGTTTCGGTTTCAATTTTCCCAACCACAAAATTCCGGGCATTAAATGCTTTTATAACGCGCATACCGCTAAACGTTTCGTCCAGGATGCTTAGAATTCTGCCTAAAGATTCCTGGCTTTCTGTGGCTTGCTTCTTTAAACGTTTTATTATTTCAGCCACCACCGTTCCTGTTACTGGTAAGACCAGTAATGTGAATAGAAAAAGCTGAGGCGAGATAGTAAACAGCACAAAGAAATAAACAATAATGGTGATCGGCTCCCGCAATACAGCTTTCAGACTATTCATTACTGCATTCTCCACTTCGTTTACATCGTTGGTAAATCGCGAGATGAGATCTCCTTTTCGTTCGTTATTGAAGTAGCCAATATGTAACAGCGTAACCTTATTGAAGATGTCCATACGGATATTCTTGGTAAGATCTACTCTAATTTTTGTAGCAATTACCCGTTCTAAAAATTTAAAGATGTTGGCCAGTAATACGGTGATTACGATTAACGCGCATATAAATAAAAGTCCGCTTATTTGTCCATTATTTTTAATAATGTTTAAAAAGTAATGATTGAAAATGCCCAGGAGGTAATCCGTTGAAAAAGCAAATTCAGGAATGGTCGGCACTTCTACCTGCTCGTTACGCTGCCTGAAAAGTACCGACAGCATAGGAATAATAAGCACAATGTTAAAGGCTCCGAAAACAACACCTAAAAAGGAATATAAAAAAAAGAAAACCAGTCTCGTTCTTAGTTTGTTGGCATAGGAAAGAATTCTAAAAAAGATTTTCATCCGATTGATTTAAAAATCATAGTTGCGCTGGGGGATATTCCATCGCAAAGCTAGGGAAGTAATTGATGAATTTGAGTTATAGGCAGGCAAATCGCTTTTACTTTGGCGAATGATCTGCTTCGCATCAATAAATACATTATGTCTGATCATATACGAAGCAGTTAAGTCAACAAACAAAATAGTGTTCTTATTTCCTTGCCCAATAGTATTTCCATAATCCTGCTCCCGGCTCTCATAGTTTTTCAAAATATCTCCGCCCCAATTTTGATCGGTGTCATCTCTGCCTGGATTAGCATAAAAAACCTTTGCTATCAAATTAAGTTTAGGCATGGGTTGATACCGGACAATACCCACCACCTCATTAAAATTAGCCCCCAGCGGATGTGCCAGCGATTGCCGGTAATTACTATAGCTTCCATACTGCGAAAAATGCGCAGAGGTATATGGCCGTACAGAATTAAACTCCAACTGGAAATCAAGGTTAGAGACGTTTAGTGCGTCTATATATTTTAAGCCTGCTTGCCAGGCAAACTTATTTGCCCACCAGCCATCACCCGAGGTTATTTCATGAAGTTTAAATTCATCCAAAACAAGTTGACCATAGAATGAAACTTTTTTAAATGCATTCCACTTAAGATCAAAACCCAATAAAGCATTGTCGCTGCTCCCGTATTGTTGCTCAATGGCTCTAAAAAAAATAACCGGGTTTAAGTAGCCGTAGTCGAATGAATTATTGTTAACTGAATCCTGTGGACTAAACACGATGGATTCAAACACACCAATATTTAATTTCTTACCTATATTAAAAGTAAGGTGATGAAAGGCCATAAACTTTTCGGGGTAGCGTTCGTTTCCCGAAGTGCGCGCATCGGCTGCCATCCGATTCATCTGATAGAGGTAATTTAGTTTCCACACTCT
>JAGPBO010000009.1 GCA_018063305.1 Cyclobacteriaceae bacterium | reverse complement strand
CTGCCTTTTCTGCAGTTACCGCAATTTCTACGGTAGGCGTTGTCGATAATCCAAGGTCTATTACATCCAGTCCCAGGCCTTGCAGCGTTGCAGAAACCAATTGACTTACCATTTCCCCGGAAGGGCGGGCATCACGACCTATAACAACTTTTTTCCCTTTGCGTGATTTGATCCACGAGCCAAAAGCGGCCGCAAATTTTACAGTATCAACGGGCGTGAAGGCCTTGCCCGGAGAACCCCCAATAGTACCACGAATGCCTGAAATAGATTTAATTAAGGTCACAAAATCAGTTTTAAAATTGCGACAGCAAAGCTAATAAATTGAAGTTGTGAATACGGTAGAATCGATGATGGAGATAACCCTTAACAAAATTACTTCTTGTTAACTTCTGGCATGCTGGCAAGTTCTTTCTCAGGATCCCCACAAGCATCCCCTTCACCAACTATTTTTCCACAGTAACCGCAGGTAATTCCTTCCTTGGCTAAAAACGGACTTTGCGTAGCACACGTTCCGCGAAACTCGCCATTCTTTACGAACAACAGGCGTACCGACATAAGGACGAAGAATAAACCAAAAATGGCTAGAGTAAGAAGAAAAACGGTCATAGTATTTTGTGATTTTTCGTTATTGCAAAGATACAACACCCTATTCAATTGTTAAGTTTACAAGATCATGAAAAAACCACTTTCTGCGCCCGATACTTCACGTGAAGCCAAATTAAAAGCTTTTGATCGATTGCTTACTGTCATGAATGAGTTGAGGGAGAACTGCCCCTGGGATAAAAAACAAACATTTGAAACCTTAAGGCACCTTACCATTGAAGAGACATATGAGCTTTCGGATGCTATTTTAGAAGGTGATTTGCAGGAAGTAAAAAAAGAATTGGGAGACCTGATGTTACATAATGTCTTTTATGCGCGCATTGCCTCTGAGATGGGAGTGTTTGACATTGCGGATGTCCTTAACGGCATATGTGATAAGCTGGTGGAACGACATCCACATGTATATGGAGATGTAATAGCAGAAGATGAAAAAGCGGTGAAAGAAAATTGGGAAAAAATTAAACTACGTACAGGCAATAAGTCGGTGCTGGAGGGAGTTCCCAAATCTTTGCCCGCCTTGGTTAAAGCCATTCGTGTTCAGGATAAGGCCCGTGGTGTGGGGTTTGATTGGGAGAAGAAGGAACAAGTATGGCAAAAGGTGGAGGAAGAAATGCAGGAATTTAAGAATGAATTTAATACCGAGTCTAACCAAACGATCGATCATCAAAAGGCTATGGCCGAATTTGGCGACCTTTTGTTTTCGCTTGTAAACTATGCGCGTTTTATCAACATCGATCCGGAAGAGGCGCTTGAGCGCACAAATAAAAAATTTATAAAACGATTTCAATATCTGGAAACCGAATCGAAAAAGGATGGAAAGATAATGGGGGAGATGACCTTGGCAGAGATGGACACGTATTGGAATCGGGCAAAAAGTTTATAGGACGGACTAATTATCCCAGTCAAATTCTTCATCGGTTAGCTCTAATTCTTTTTTCTTTTTCTGCCCCTTTAGTTTAAAGGCATCTTTTAACTCCTGTACTTCTTTTTTTAAATCGCTGGCAATTTTCTTTTTAACAGCTGCTTTATCATAGCTCACTTCATACTGATCGGTAGTACCTGTTATTTTTAGAAACAATTTAGCCTTACCGGCACCATCATCCTCCACAGCACCAAAAGCTTCATCAGGATCGATTTTGTTTTTATTGCGTAAGGGGGCAATTACGCGGTAGTCAATGTGCTGATCGAACTGATGCGTGCCGCTAACCTGTATGGTGGTAACATTGCTTTTTATCTCCATTTGCGGTAAGTAGATAGTCATATTTTCGATATGGATTTCATTTTTCAAGTCTGCAAACCGAAGCCGGTTTAATCCTTCATCATCGAGGTATTTGTTCAATTTTTTCATAGGCTCAAAATTATTTAGCTCACCGTTTTTAATGGTAGCACTTATATCGGCAATCAAGGTGGGGGCAATCAGGTGCAGTTTTTCATTAAGTGTCAGTTCTAACTCAACATCCGCAAACACCTGACCTTTTAAATGTTTGTCTTGAATAAAATCCTGATAAAAGTTTTCGAAAACATAGAAGATACTATCAGCATACAAACCATTCAATTTAAAGGAGCTGATCACATCAATGGCTTTTTGATTTTTGGCATCGACTATTCCGTTTAGTGTTAGTTGACCCCCCATGGCATTCATGGTAATGTTACGCGAAACAGCCACCTGATTTTTTACCAATAGATCGCCCTTGATTTTGGTGGGTTTGAAACGCTTGTACTTCATACGCTTTACATCGCAATTGAAATTCAATTGGATATCGGGTGAGATATTAAATTGATAGTTTTCAGATTCTCCTTCGCCAAAGCCAATGGCAAATAGCTGATCGAGATCAAGAAAGTCTGACTTCAGATCAGTTTCAATACCAATGGGTTGATTTTCGAAAAGCAGAAACGTAATGATGTTTTTAAAAAATCCATTGAGGTGAAAGTCGCTGTTTTCAAATTGTCCACTCACATTGCTTAACGCGAGATCTTGATTGTTAAACTGTAACGTTCCGTTTATATCTTTAAATTGCACTTGCTGGTTTCCATAACCGAAATTCAAATCGCTCATTACAATGGCACCACTGGTAGTTACTTTTTGAACGGTTGCCTTCTTTTTAAGCAAGGAGGTTTGGCCTTCGAAGGAGATATCTGCGGAAAGCAATCCTCTCAAATCTTTTACGCCACTAATCGGATAGAAATTATTTATTGAAGCAGCATCTAAATCACCCTTAAAATCGAATGTGATATACGGGTCGTTAAATTTCCGAATAGTAAGATTGGCGTTAAACGCCTGGCCGTTTAACTCGCCATGAATTTCTCTTAAAAATAATTCGGCATTCGTAAAATCAGTTGCTGAAGGGCTGGCAAACGAACCGTTTAAGTTGGCTTTCTTTATTTGTGTTTTATAGTCGGGATGATATACCGTGGTATTGGTGCAGCCAAAAGAGGCTGAGATATAAGGGCTTTTACGTTCGCTGAGCTCGCCTTTAAGTGCTAGGTTAAAAAACACATCGCCTTCACTTCGGTATTGCTTTAACTTTTGATTGGCAGCATCTGGTAAAAGGGATAGCAAAGTTTGAATGTCCGTGTCTTTTCCCTCAGCTTTAATATCGATCAGGTTTTTTTCTTTAAAGGAATAGGTTCCACCCACTGAAAAACTGGAGTGTCCTACTTTTACTATTGAGGGTTTTATAAGAACGGATTTCTTTTCATCATCGTAGTCTACCTGTGCGGTTATTATAAAACTTTTATTGTTAAGGTATATGGAATTGTTAATGCCGATCTGCTCGGTTACAACATCTCCTTCGGCTTCAATCTGATAAAGATCACCCGTAACTAAGATTGAAGCGATCAGCTTTTCGCTATTAAAGACATGATGGTGTTTAAGTTGCTGGTCTTGATAACTTAAGATTGTTTTATTCAGTTTAACATTGCGTAAATCAAAACTAACCACACCCCCGCCTTCTTTGGGTGTATCTTTAAGAACTACAAAATTACCTTTGCCAGCAGCATTTATTTTAAGGTTGGTTTCGCTGCCTGTAACGGCAAGACCCCGAATAGAATAATTTCCTTTCCAAAGCTCTAAGGCGTTCAGGTTGAAAGCAATGCGATCGGCAGTGAGTAGCGGATAATTGCCTGGGTGGCTGTCTTCCACATACACATCGGTAAAAACAATGGCAATGTTGGGGAAATCTGAGAACATCGAGATGTCGATTTTCCCGATTTTGACCGGAGTATTGAGTTTTTGATTGGCTGCGTTTACAAACTGCTGAATAATCCGATCCTTAAATAAAAAGACAGAAATCGTAACCCCCGTAAAAACGATAACAAGGGTGAGGAAAAAGTAAAGGATAATCTTGCGGAATTGCTTCAAAGTTGAAAAAATGGTTTAGCAAAAATACGTTACAAGTATTAAACCAAAGAATGACGAGAATATTTTGATGAATTGCGAATTATTCCATTAGGTATTTCACGGAAAATGGAATGGAGGGATGAAAAGAAAAAGCCCCGGAAAATCCGAGGCTTTAGTGTGGGAGCTGAGGGGTTCGAACCCCCGACCCTCTGCTTGTAAGGCAGATGCTCTGAACCAGCTGAGCTAAGCTCCCTTTTTAAGGACTGCAAAGGTAAAAGAGAAATGCAATTGTGCAAAAACTAAGGCAAAATTAGCACGAATAATCACTTTAAATTCCTTTTTGGACCCCTCTTATATACGACAAACCAAGTGGTTTTAGTAAATTCTAAACAATCATGCCTGCGGCCACGGTTTCGTTCGTGTTTTCATCCACTAAAATCAGACTGCCGGTGATCCTGTTTTTACTGTAGCTGTCAAACACCAAAGGCTGGGCCGTGCGCAACTTCACGCGGGCAATATCATTCATGGCCAACTGCTCCACTCCTTCAACAGGTTGAGCAGAACTAATGTCTAGTTTATAAGCGATTTCCTTCAAAATGGCTTTTGTCTCGCGGGTAGTATGGCGGATAAAAAATTTCGAATTTAGTTTCAGTGGCCGCTGATTCATCCAACACAACATCAAATCAATATCTTGATCACTCTGTGGATGATTGGAAGGTTTGGCCAAAATATCACCTCTACTTATATCAATATCATCTTCCAATGTGATGGTCACCGACATGGGGGCAAAGGCTTCTTCTAATTGTTGATCACCAAATTCTATGGTTTTTATTTTGGAGGTAAAGCCTGATGGCAAAACTAGAATTTCTTCGCCCACTTTAAATATTCCGCCAGCCACCCGACCTGCGTAGCCCCGAAAGTCCTGATGTTCGCGGGTTTGAGGGCGAATCACATATTGAACCGGAAAGCGACTGTCAATATGGTTATAATCGCTTTCGATGTGAACCGTTTCGAGCATATGAAGCAAAGTTGCCCCGAGATACCATTCCATTTTTTCCGAACGATTCACCACGTTATCACCAATTAAAGCACTGATTGGCACAAATTGAATATCATGAACTTCCAGTTTGGATGAAAACGCTTTGTAATCTTCTACGATCTTTTGAAATACCTCTTCTTTATAATCAACCAAATCCATTTTATTCACACACACAATGATATGCGGAATCTTAAGCAGAGAGGCGAGAAAAGAATGGCGGAACGTTTGTTCAATTAATCCTTTGCGAGCATCAATTAAAATCAGCGCCAGGTTGGCCGTAGATGCACCCGTTACCATGTTGCGGGTGTACTGAATATGACCAGGCGTATCGGCAATAATAAACTTGCGTTTAGGCGTAGCAAAATAGCGATAGGCAACATCAATGGTAATGCCTTGTTCGCGCTCTGATTTTAATCCATCGGTTAGCAACGACAGATCAACGTAGTCAAAACCTTTTTTCGAACTCGAAGCAGTTACGGCTTCCAGTTGATCTTCAAAGATTGATTTGCTGTCGAATAATAGTCGGCCGATCAATGTGCTTTTCCCATCATCCACACTGCCGGCTGTTGTAAAACGTAATAGTTGGTTCATAATTAGTTTCAGTTTACCTGTAAGCCAGTTACCAGTTTGTTGGATTCAAAATTGAAATAGAGCAGCAAGTATCCAAAGTTAATTCATGGACTCTTCCACCCACTGAGTGAATTTATTTATTCGTTTGCTCAATATATCATATTCACTTTTAAAGTTGCTCCTACTTTTCACTACCTGTAAATGATTCACGGAAATCTGGCGACTCGTAACTAGTTAAAAATATCCCGACTTCTTTCTGTCCTCCATGGCGGTTTCGCCACGCTTATCATCTGCGCGTGTTCCGCGTTCAGTCTTTCGGGAAGCAGCTACTTCTTCAATTATTTTCTCCATGGTATCCGCTTCAGATTCAACAGCACCGGTTATGGGCATATCGCCACAGGTACGGAAGCGAACAGTCATCTCAATCGGTTTTTCATTTGGCTTCAACGGAAGCCAGGGCGATGTGGAGAGAATTGTTCCATCGCGAACAACAACTTCGCGCTTGTGTGAATAATAAAGTTTTGGGATGAAGATATTTTCAGCATGCAGATATTGCCACACATCCATTTCGGTCCAGTTCGAAATCGGAAACACCCGGAAATGTTCACCTTGCTGTTTGCGTCCGTTAAAAATATTCCAAAGTTCGGGGCGTTGATTTTTAGGATCCCATTGTCCAAACTCATTACGGTGTGAAAAGAATCGTTCTTTGGCACGCGCTTTTTCTTCATCTCTGCGAGCGCCTCCCATGGCAGCATCAAACTTATTTGCTTCAATGGTATCCAATAAGGTAACGGTTTGCAAAGCATTTCTACTTGCGTTAACACCTACTTCTTCTTTTACCCGTCCCTGATCAATACTTTCTTGTACAGAGCCAACGACTAATCGCACACCCAATTCATTAATCAGCCAGTCGCGATATTCCATTGTTTCCGGAAAGTTATGGCCGGTATCGATGTGCACAAAAGGAAAGGGAATTCGGGCTGGATAAAATGCTTTACGAGAAAGGTAGGCCAGTACAATAGAATCTTTACCACCTGAAAACAGCAGAGCAGGCTTTTCAAACTGAGCCACCACTTCACGAATTACATAGATAGCTTCTGACTCGAGTTCTTTTAAATGACTTAAATAATAATGATTCATCAGATTAGAAATCTTTGGGAGTAAAAATCAGTTACAAATTTAGTGATTCGTTTAGATTTTAAGCGAGTGTTTAAAGGCGCGATGCATTCGATTGCATGGTTTCATTGATTTGGCTTATGATACTTTTGTTAATTCCATTAGCTTAGATTCTCAATTACTTTCAATCACTATGAATACTAAATTACTGGGTCAATCGGGTTTGCGCGTTTCTGAGCTTTGTTTGGGTACTATGGGCTTTGGTACCGAATGGAAATGGGGTTGCGATAAAGAAGGAAGTAAACAGATCTTTGACACCTATGCGAATGCGGGTGGTAATTTTATTGATACGGCTAATCGTTATACGGAAGGGACTTCAGAAAAATTTGTTGGTGACTTTATTGCAAAAGACCGCGATCATTTTGTGGTAGCCACTAAGTATTCGCTTCGCGATAGAACAGGCGATCTCAACTATGCAGGTAATCATCGTAAGAATCTGATGCGAAGTGTGAAAGAAAGTTTGTGGCGGCTTAACACCGATTACATCGACTTACTTTGGGTGCATGCGTGGGATAGCTGGACTCCAACAGAGGAGATTATAAAAGGATTGGAAGATCTGATTACGCGAGGTATAGTGCATTACATTGGAATCAGCGACACGCCCGCGTGGGTTGTGAGTCAGGCGAATACGATGGCACAGTTACGGGGTTGGAATCAATTCGTTGGGTTGCAGATAGAGTATAGTCTTATTCAGCGAACGGTGGAGGCAGAATTGATGCCGATGGCCAAAGCGTTTGGTATGACGGTTACTCCGTGGGCTCCCCTTGCCGGTGGAGCGCTAACAGGAAAATATTTGAAAGGGGATAAAGGAAGGTTGTCTGAGAAGAGCAGCCGTTTAGGTGTGCGTGAAGTTGAGATCGCAAAAACGGTTGTAGCGGTTGCAAGCGAATTGGGGGTAAGTCCCGCTCAGGTAGCTATTAACTGGACGCGGCAAAATAAGAATCAATCAGTTATTCCAATTGTTGGTGCTACGAAAGCAAATCAGTTAGAAGACGTGTTAGGATGCCTCACGTTTGAGATTCCCGGGCAGGCTATGCAAAAACTAAATGATGCTTCGCACATTGAGTTGCCTTTTCCGCAAAAGTTTTTAGCGGAAGGAGGCGTTCTTGATGTGCTCTATGGTGGCGTTAAAGATTCGATGAAGGACAGCCGGTATTAATTCCTCATCCAGGGTAACTGATTAAAAAAACTTTATCATGCAGACAAAAACAATTCAGGTAAATGATATTCAGATAAGTTACCTGGATGAAGGTATCATTAGCGGCCTTCCGATAATCTTTATCCATGGATTTCCATTTAATAAGTGGATGTGGGAGGCTCAATGGACGGAATTTGAAAACGAGCATCGATGTATTGCCTATGATGTGCGTGGACATGGAGATACGCAAGTCGGAGAAATCAATTTTAGTATTGCCCTGTTTGCAGAAGATTTGATTGCCTTTATGGATGTGCTTCAGATTGAGAAGGCTGTGATTGTTGGTTTATCGATGGGCGGCTACATTGCCATGAACGCCATTCAAAAACATTCGCACCGTTTTGCCGGGTTGGTGCTTTGCGATACACAGTGTGTTGCTGATACGGTAGAAGGGATGGACAAAAGAAAAAAGACAATTGCATTTATTCAGCGCAATGGACTTGAAGTTTATGCGGAAGAATCTTTAAAGAATCTTTTTGCACCAGCTTCCTTTGAAGCAAAACCGAAAGAAGTTTCATTTATTCATAAAACAATTTTAAATACACCTGCCTCGACCATTTGTTATACACTACAAGCATTAGCCGACCGAAACGAAACCTGTGGGTTGCTTCCGCAGATAAATTTTCCCGTATTGATTTTAGTTGGCGTTGAGGATAAAATAACTTCACCGGAAGCTGCCCGGAAAATGCAGGGATTAACTAAAGGAAGTGAGCTTGTTATTATTCCGGAAGCGGGTCACTTGAGTAATCTTGAGAATCCGACTCAGTTTAATTTCCATATGAAGGAGTTTCTAAAAAAATTGAACCATTAAGATGATTAAGGTATTATTCTTCATTTCTCAATGATCTTAACGGTAAAAGGATAATGCTAGAAGTTTGCCTTTTTATACTCACGCATCATCTCACCAAAACTTTGCTTCTTGCTAAAGGCTGTTAAGCAAACCACAATACGTTTGGTTTTTGTTTGCATGGTTTTAGCACTTTCAATCCACTTGCTATAATAATTTTGATGCGATTTTGGTAAGGATGTAAAGAAGCTCATCGCTATAGGATCTTCCTTCAAGCATTTCGTTAAGTCAGCAGAGATTTCAAGTTTACGACTGTCAACTTCCATCGTCACTTTTATCTTATCACCTAATTTTTTTCCGGTGGCTTTGCGCAGGGCTGCGTTGAAAGGTAAAATAAATTTCCCATCACCCATTGGCAGCAAAGCAGTTTTTTGGAACGCATGAGAATCGATTGTGCCTTTAATCCGAAAAGATACTTTACAATTGGGGTTAAGTTGATTGGCTTGCTTGGCAGAAATTTCTAAATAAGTCCAGCCGGTTTTTTCACCTTGTTTATCAAATTTGTGAAGTGTTGTCGTAAACTGAATCATGCTAATTCTACATTCAATAGGGTGATGGGCTAACACTCGTCCAACCGCCATCAACAATTAAGGTTTGGCCAGTAATATGCCCCGCTTCCGCAGAAACAAGAAAAAGTGCTGTGCTGGCGATATCCTGAATAGAGGCCGGTTTGCCAATGGGCGTAATGCGCGCCCATGTTTTTTCATAGTCGGGATCACTTTTGGTTCGTTCGGTGCTGGTGGCGCCAGGTGCAATAGCATTGACTGTTATTTTATAAGGAGAAAGTTCGAGTACAAGATTTTTGGCCAACATTTCAAGCGCGGCTTTACTCATACTATACGCAGCCAGATTTTTATGTGCCTGATGCCCCGTGACAGACGACATAAATAAAATGCGTCCTCCTGTACCTTGTTCCTTCATTTGTCGGGCAGCCCGTTGTGCTAAAAAGAAACTGCCTCCCAGATTAAGGTTCATTACCTGGTAAAAGTCTTCCGGTTTATATTCTAAAAAATCACCAAAGAGGGTAATGCCGGCATTGGCTATTACAATATCAACACTTCCAAAATTGCTTACCGCTGTGTCTATTAATGTTTGAATAAAGGCAACATCAGAACAGTCACCGACAACCGGAATGCAGTTTCCTTTTTCTTTTTGGATGGAACGAGCGCCTTCTTCTGCGAGGGATAGCTCGATGTCATTCAAAATCACATTTACTCCTTGAACAGCAAGTTGCTTACAGATTTCCAAGCCAATGCCTTGACCTGCTCCGGTGACAATGGCAGTTTTATTTTTGAAAGTATTCATAATTTACTATTTACGAATGGCGAAGCACGAGCTAGTAAGTTACGATATTCAAATTCGTCAATCGTCATTCTAAATTCGTAATTCCTAATGCGAGTCTCTCGAAACCTCACTGCCCGAGCCTCCTGCTAAGAAATCCAAATCAGCTCCGTGGCTGGCTTGCTGCACATGTTCCTGATATAACTTCACATAGCCGCGATCATATTTTTTGTGAATCGGTTTCCAGCTCTTCTTTCTTTTTTCAAGTTCGGAATCGGAAACGTCAAGAATTAGTGAGCGCTTAGCAACGTCAAGATGAATTATGTCTCCAGTCTCTATCACAGCAAAATTTCCACCTAAGGCAGCTTCAGGCGAGGCATGAAGAATCACCGTTCCGAATCCGGTCCCACTCATACGACCATCTGAAATACGTACCATGTCGGTAATTCCTTTTGCCAATAGTTTTTTAGGGAGTGCCATGTTGCCTACTTCGGGCATGCCCGGATAACCAATCGGACCGACATTTTTTAAAACTAGAATATTGTTTTCATCTACATCTAAATCGTCTTGATCAATTCGGTTTTTGTAATCATCGATGTCATTAAATACAAGAGCTTTGCCTGAGTGTTTTAATAAATGAGGACTTGCAGCCGAGGGTTTTATGACAGCTCCATTTTCACTCAGATTTCCCTTTAAAATGGCAACTCCTGAAAGCGGATTAAAAGGTTCTTTAAGTGAAGCAACCACATCTCTATTGTAACATTCCGCTACCTCGTAATTTTCCTTTATGGTTTTCCCGTTTACGGTGATGGCATTTTGATGAAGGACTTGATCGAGTTCTTTCATTACCACTGGCAGACCACCTGCGTAGTAAAGATCTTCCATAAAATATTTTCCTGAGGGTTGCAGATTGGCTATAAAGGGAATGCTTGCAGAGAGTTTATCAAAATCATCTAACTGAAGCGGTACTCCGATTCTTCCGGCAATAGCCAACAAGTGGATAATAAAATTTGTAGAGCCACCAATCGCAGCGTTGGTGATGATGGCATTTTCAAATGCCTCGCGAGTTAAAATATCCGTTAAGCAAAGATTTTCTTTTACCATTTCAACAATGCGAATGCCCGACATCTGCGCCAGTACTTTTCGCCTCGAATCGGCAGCAGGGATGGCCGCATTCCCCGGAAGGGAGAGGCCGAGTGACTCTACCATACAAGCCATGGTTGAAGCAGTCCCCATAACCGCACAATGCCCTTGACTGCGACACATACATTCTTCAGCCACGGTCAACTGTTCCTGACTCATCTGGCCACTACGTACCGCATCATTAAAACGCCACACATCGCTGGTGCTAATGTCGCGACCCTGATATTTACCAGTAAGCATAGGCCCGCCAGAAACAACTAAGGTTGGTATGTTTACACTACACGCACCCATAACCAAAGAAGGAGTAGTTTTATCACAACCGCAGAGTAACACAACGCCATCCATCGGGTTGGCCCGTATAGATTCTTCCACATCCATGCTGGCAAGATTGCGATACAGCATGGCGGTTGGTTTTATAAGCGTTTCGCCCAGCGACATAACGGGAAACTCCACAGGAAATCCACCGGCTTCTGAAATGCCGCGTTTTACCGATTCGGCTAACTCCCGAAAGTGCGCATTGCATGGCGTTAACTCCGACCACGTGTTACAGATACCAATTACTGGCTTGCCGCGAAACTCATAATCAGGAAAACCCTGGTTCTTCATCCAGGCGCGGTAGATGAATCCATCTTTTCCAGTTTTACCAAACCATCCCTGACTGCGAAGTTTTTCCTTCATGGCATGCTATCATTAGATTTATAAAGATCGTTAAAATCTTTTTATCTGGTCGTGACGAAAACATAAATTGAAATTAGATTGATTTCATCAATTCACTTCGGTATTCACTTAAGATGCGTGCTTTGGATAAAAATCCTTGGTAAATTTTGTCTTTCACAACGGGTAAATTCCATTGCCTCGTTTCATCAAACTTTTTGAGAATATCGTGAAGGGTATCATCAAGATCAACTGCGTGCGCAGGAACCATCAAATCTTTCACCAGTGTGGTATCGTATATTTTTGTATCGAAGATCAGTTCTCTGATGTTGTCAAGATGAACCACACCAACCAGTTCGTTACTCTTATTTACGACTGGGAAAGTATTTCGTTTAGAGATAGAAATTACCCGCACCAGTAATCGCAACGTATCATCGGGCCGCACACTCGAAAAATTATTTTCCAGAAGGGCCTTCAGGAATAATTTACTCAAGAGATATTGATCACGGTCGTCTACGTTTACATTTAATAGCCGCGAAAGTTTTCTGCCTTCCATAGAAAGGGGTTCAAAGTATCGGGCCACCGTAACACTTAGTGCCGCCACGATCATCAAGGGAATAATAAGGGCATACCCTCCGGTAAGTTCTGCGATGAGGAATATGGCGCACAAGGGAGCATAAAAAACACCACTAAGAATTCCTGCCATGGCTACGAGCGTAAAATTCGTTTCTGGAATAGAGGCTAGCCCGGTTAGGTTAACAAGTCGTGCAAACGTAAAACCCAGGTAAGCGCCTACAAATAAAGAAGGCCCAAAATTACCGCCATTGCCACCACTACCTAGCGTAATAGCAGCCGCGATCACTTTAACCAACGCAAGCAAGCCCAAAAAAATCAAAAGAGTGTAATCGTTTTGAAGAAACTGACTGAGTAAACTTGTTTTTGTTATTTCTGAGGTTTGTAGGTTAGCAAGCAACTTGATACTTTCATATCCCTCACCAAATAAAGGCGGGAAAAAAATAAATAGAATAGAAAGTAACACGCCCCCCACAATAATTTTTTTGCCCGGGCTACTTATTTTCGAAAACTGTTCTTCAATGTGTTCAGATGCTTTTGCGTAATAGAGCGAAACGAAACCAGCCAATAATCCCAAGGCAATGTAAAAGGGTACGTTGTGGTAGTTGAAGGGTTCTTGTAAAGAGAAGGAGAGAATGATTCCTTCAGCCAAAATTATTTTTGATAACAAGGCACCCGATGCCGCGGCAATAATAATAGGTATAAATGCTGCTGCGGTAACATCGGTTAGTAAAACCTCTATAGCAAATAATACTCCGGCTACCGGAGAGTTAAAGGCTGCGGCAATTCCTGCAGCGGCACCACAGGCTAACAATACCGTACGATCTTTATACGAGAGATGAAAGAAATTTCCATAATTGGAACCTACGGCTGCCCCTGTGCTTACCATGGGAGACTCGAGTCCTACCGAACCACCAAAGCCAACAGTGAGGGCACTGGTAACTATGTGCGAGTAGATATTTTTGCTAGGAAGTTTACTGGACTGGCGCGCAATGACGTACCCAATCTCTGCGCTTCCTCTTTTAAGTTTTTCCTTTAACACAAAATGGACGTACGCTACGGTAAGCCCAATCCCTACAAAGGGGAAGAAAGTAAAGAGAAAAAAATGTTGATAGTTAGTAGACGAGTAAGTTACCCACTCACCTATGCGATGCACGCAAAATTTTAAAATAATACCTGCCAGTGATGAAAAGATGCCAACAACGATACACGAGAGAATGAAAAACTGATGAGGCGAAAGTTTATTCTTAGCGAAGAAAATTATTTGCTTGGATAAACGACTAGCTATTTTGAGCATTCTATGGGTGGATCCGTACTATTTCAAGATTACAATATTACTCACCTATCGGGAAATTCCCCGTAAAATTCGATGAAAGGAATTATTTTGTTTGTAATGTTGTATCTACCATTATTGACAATGTAATTAATGGCTCTAGAAGAAGATATTAAGCAGGAGAAATTTAGCAGCGAATATCATAAGGCATCTATCAATCTGTTATATACGGGAAGTTGGCTTTATAACATTAATGCGGGCTACTTAAAACAGTTTGGCGTTACCCCTGAGCAGTTTAATGTACTCAGAATTTTACGAGGTAGTTTTCCCAAACCTATGATGTTGGTCGGGATCACTTCACGTATGATTGACAAAAGCAGTAACTGTACCCGATTAGTTGAAAAGCTAAGGCAGAAGGGTTTGGTAAATCGTGAGACCTGCGAAAAAAATCGCAGGCAGGTCGACATTTCGATTACCGACAAAGGTCAGAGCCTTTTAAAAAAGGTAGATAGCAATCAGCAAACCTGGATGGAGACAATGACAAAACTATCGAAGGCTGAAGCCAAAGAATTGAATCGGATTCTGGATAAGCTGAGAGGTTAATATTGCCGACTACATTTTCAAGCCGAAAAGCGAGATAAAAAGTAACCATCACAATCCCTTAATGGATTGTAAGGCAGCCTCCGCGGCATACCGCACATCGTTGTTGCGCGATGCAGCCAATACACGCTGTATCGATTTCTCAGCAGGTGCAGCATCCTTTCCAATTTTACCAAGTAGGGTGATCAATTGAAATTGAAGACCACCACTTTGCTCAGTCGTTTTGTCAAGCGCAGCGATCAAGGGCTGTACGGCCGGCTTCCCAATTTTTACTAAAGCTTCTTTGGCTGCTTCTGTGTCGTTGCCATAATGCGGTAGCACCGAAATCATATAGTCTATGGCTTTGAGGCTATTGGTTTTGCAGTTGCCTAATACTTCAATCGCTAAGGTTTGCATGGAAGTCATGGTACTGCGATCGTCCAGACTGCGCTTGCTGAACAACGCTATTAAGGTGCTTTCAATTTTCTTTGGCTGTGCGTCCATCAACGCAAGCAACTTCATCACGCGAAGTTGTTCTGTTAAGTCATTGCCTTTCAAAATTGCATCGGCCTGATCTAGCGTTGGGATTACACTGGCAATAGGAATACCATACTTCACACAAAAATTAATACGATCTTCTTTTTGACTCGGGTAGGGAGTTAACATAGCATAACCCGAAAATTTATCACGGCATTGTTTGGTAAGCGTGATGAGATCTGCTTCCGGGTATTCTTTTCTAATCTTTTCATTATTAGATTCGGAAGAAGTTAGTTTAAACTTCCAGACAAAGTCAAAAAGTTGCTCGTGTGCTTTCGGATAGTCATTTGCATTAACAAACGAAGCCAGCCAACCCATTAAAACTTTTTTTCGTGCAGGGTCTTGTTCATCAGCATACATAGAAGTGAGCTCACCAAACAATGTGCCTTTCAGTTTATCATCTGTTGTTAACTTCGCTGAATACGTTTCATACACATATTGGCGTAGCAGTTGATTACTCTTTAAGCCCTCCATCATTTCGACAAAAGCATTTTCGTACGTAATGGGTCGCGGTAAACCGAGCTTACTTTCACTTGCCAGTTTAAAATAAGCGACTATACGTTGCTTCTGTTCAGCTTCAGCATTGGTTGGTTTAGCCAGCAGATAGTTAATATAATTTGAGATTGAATAATTACCCACATGCGCCAAGGCGTTGAAACTGGATTTCCATTCGGCCTCATCCACCACTCCATCGGCAGTCAGGTAGCGAACAATTTCATAGGCACGATCATCACCGGCCGGGTAGGCGATGGTATCAAGCGTGTGAAGTAAAAAGTTTTTATAGACAGGGGGATCAATTTTAAATCGCGTGAACGAATACATCACATCGTAATGCAGCTGGCCACACTGATTGTCGAACGGGGTTTTTATGGCTTCATTAACAACGGAGTTTATTTTCTCCTGTGCCGATAAATCATTGAGCCGTGGCCGAAACTCAGCTACGCGTTCTTTACAGATTTCTTCTTTCGATTTTGTAACTGTGTTTGCGGCAGCTCCAGTAAAAGTTATCTGTACCGAGTTGTTGTTTGGTTTAGCTGCAGATTCAGTATTGGAAATAGCCGGTTGCAGAAAGAGAGCTGTCATATTTTTATTCATCTTAATGCGCCCCACATAACTAACTGTAATTTCGCCAGAGGTTACATCAATCACACGCGCGCTTACTTCAATGTACGATTTCAATTTGGTGTAGGTGCCAGAAAGCAATGCATCAATAGGTGCCAACTGCCCGATCTTCAACGCAGCTGCGGGTTTCATTAAATCAGTAAGAATAAATTCATACTCTTTTAAAATTGCGTCCATGCGGGTGCGCTCAAATAGTTTTAACTTTTCCGGGTGACCGGAAAGCAATCCAATGATAGTTTCTGTAATGTATTCGCCAAAGGCTTGCGATTGTTGCGTGGAGGAGGCTGTGGCAGTAAACGGCACCACGGCCAGCTTTTGCGGAACCACGGCACTGGGAGCTGCAACAATTTTTTGAGTGAGTTCCTGCGTTATAGCCGGATAGCTTTTAGGCTTTTGCGCGTGCAGCGTAAATGAAACAACAAACAGGAGTAGAGCAAATGGAATTTTCATGACCGGGATAAAATGCGAGTTCAAGTTAACCATACGGGTTTATTATTCACCACCCCAACCGCCACAGTGTGGAATAATTTCAACATCAGGATAAGTCCGAATGGCAATTTCAGGCTGAGATTAAGGGAATCGCATCCGGCACCATTGGTGAACATGGGTAAACCATAAAACGATACAATTATGGGAACCGCCATGTTTATTATTATCGGCATACTGATGTGTCTTTCTGTTTTAGAAATACTACAATCTTCAAAAGAGCGAAAAGATGTATAGCGGTAGCTTTATTTCTTTCTCAATTCCTCGATTTCTTTTAAGATTTGCACCACTAACGCTTCCGTTACAAGTTTTCCTTTTTCAACGGTGGCCAGTGTCGCATCGCCCCAGGTTCCGCTGGGGGAGTACGTAGAATTTTTATTGTTTGGATCACGGGTAAGTCCGCGGCCGGTACTCGGGTTATAATCTTTTACAGCTAGTTTCATATTCACCGCTTCGGGCTTCATATACAAAATCATAGAAGTTTCAATTTCATCGGCATGGCTGCCACCTTCTTGTTTAGAAATTTTTTTCTCGAGTTCACTGATGCTGTTTAAATCCGTGAACTGCATTATAATACCTTCGGCTGCGAGCGTATCACGGGCTGGGTTAAGTGCCCGTACGGTACTGATGCCCGTATTTAGTATGTAAAACTTTTTAGGTCCGTAATGCGCCAGACTGCGACAAATGTCAACGACCAGATCGCGTGCGGTGCTTAAGCGTAAAGAAGTAGAGCCCGGATACTCGAGAAAGGATGGATAGAAATGATAGTTGATTATGGGTGCGATTACTACATTGGCTTCTTCCAAAACGCGCTGTTGAAAGTACTCGGCAAGGATCAAATCATTTTTCAATAGCAAATGTGGGCCATGCTCTTTTGCTTCTGCACCTAGTGGAATCACGATGATGGTTTCGGGGGTGAGAATTTTTTCTGCTTGCTGCCAGGTGAGGTCGCCCAGCATAACGCCACGTTGTGATTGTGCGAGGGATAGAATAGGTAATAGAAGAAAGCAGGCAAGGAGTTTCATTTGGTTGTTGGTTATTGAAATTAAAGATAGGTGTTTTGATTAACTCTTTGAACCCTATTGGGTCATTCTAGATAAGCTAGCGTTTAAAAATAAACGTTTAATAATTATTGAATCTCAATCTGAACTAGCCCAACCCAGAATCTTATTAACTCGCTGAATTGAGCTCCTACATGGCCGGAAGAGTCGGTATGTTTGAGTCTGCTGCTTGTGGGTGGGGGTAACAAGTGCGTAGGGTGGCGAGTAGAAATGCCGCCCAAATAATTCAGTACAATAATTTGATAATTCAAGCAATTTCAACCGAAAGCCTGTAACCTTTTTATCATAAAGGAGTCCTTATTAGAATAAGGCAGCATTTTGTTGTCAAAATTATCCAAAAACCTTAAGGTATGCTTCGAAATCTTTTGCTCACCGCCTGGCGTAGTCTTATCAAGAATAAATTTTTTTCGGCTCTTAATATCGTAGGGTTGGCCACTGGAATGGCAGTTTACTTCTTAATAACCCAATACGTGCGGTTCGAAAAAAGTTATGAAGCCTTTGTGCCCAATGCTGAAAATACATATCGCGTTACGCTGGAGACTTATCTGAACAACGAATTGGCATTTGCCAGTGCAGAAAATTATCCGGGCGTAGGACCAACTTTAAAGAATGAACTCCCCGAAGTAGTGAGTTATGCCCGGCTTTACAATCTTGGCTATAAAAACAATGTTATCATAACCAACGAGGAAGCTACACCCGATGCGATTGCTTTTAAGCATCGCAGGTTTTTATATGCCGACTCTGCATTTCTAAGCATGATGGGTTATCCGTTAGTGCGCGGTGATGAGGCCACAGCATTGGCTTCACCCAATACTGCCGTGATCTCCGAAACTTATGCGCGCATGTATTTTGGAACGGAAGATCCGATAGGAAAAATGCTTCGTCTTCAGGACGATGATTATAATAATGAATTGGTGAAAGTAACTGGTGTGTTTGAAGATGTGCCGGATAATACACACTTGAAGTTTGATGTATTGTTTTCATATAAAACATTGTTTGGTCGTTTGCCCGAGCGCGGTAACTGGGCCATTCAACGATATGATCAGGGTTGGAACCGAAAAGATATGTATGTGTTTGTTTCGCTGCGACCGGGTACAGATGCTAAAAGTGTAGAGGCCAAGTTTCCAACGATTATAGAAAAATATAACCCAGGGTTAAAAGAGAGAAACCAACGTGATGTCTTAAGCCTGCAACCTTTGAAATCAATTCATCTCACTTCGCAGTTGGCAGAAGAACCAGAGCCCAACGGAGATCAGCGCATCGTAAATTTCTTAGGAATCATAGGAATGTTTGTGTTGGTGATTGCGTGGTTTAATTACATAAACTTAAGCACAGCCAAGGCTATGGAGCGTGCCAAAGAAGTAGGCATTCGAAAAGTGATGGGTGCATTTAAAGGTCAGTTGATCAGTCAGTTTTTATCTGAAGCGGCAATTGTAAATTTCTTCTCGTTATTGTTGGCCGTGACTATTATGATTGCTGTGCTTCCGGTTTTTAATTCGTTGTCAGGCTTGTCACTGAATATTGTTGATTTGTTTTCGACCTGGTTCATTGGGTTAATGGGTGCTATTTGGATAGTGGGAAGTTTATTGTCGGGATTTTATCCGGCCCTTGTTCTTTCTTCTTTTAAACCAGTAGTTGTGCTGAAAGGAAAGATGAAGAACAGTCTGCGCGGCATCTTGTTGCGCAAGTCGTTGGTGGTGCTACAGTTTATGGCATCCGTGGCGTTGATTGCCGGAACGCTGATTATTTATCGCCAACTTAACTATATGATGAATCAGGATATTGGAATGAATATCGATCAGGTGTTGGTGGTGGAACGGCCGGGTATTTCACCACGCGATCGACAAGCCTTTAATTCATCGGTAGATGTTTTCAGAACTGAGTTAAAGCGGAATGGATCGATAACTGGAGTGGCATCTTCTGTTACTATTCCGGGTAAACAACGTGAATACAAAGCGGGTGTTAAAAAATATGGTGCTCCCGATGATCAATTGCTTGCCGTGCGATTCAATAGTATGGATTATGACTTTATAGATGTTTTTAAAATGAAACTGGTTGCAGGCCGCGGTTTCTCACCCGACTTTCCAAAAGATCAGGACACCTCAGTAGTGATTAGTGAGTCAGCTGCCAAACTTTTAGGATTTGTAAAACCCGAAGATGCGATTGGGCAAACGGTAGATGTTCCTGATTTTCAGTTTCGGCCTATCATTGTAGGCGTTGTAAATGATTATCATCAGGTATCGCTAAAGCGGGCTATGGATCCCACTATATTTTATTGTTCACCTTATTATGGTGAGTTTTATTCCATTCGCATTCAAACCAATAATCTTAATCAAACCCTCGATCACGTAAAAGCTTGTTGGGAAAAGGCGTTTCCCGGAAACCCAATCGATTATTTTTATCTGGATGATTTCTTCAATCAGCAATATGAAAATGAAAGGAAATTTGGAAAGCTGTTCACATCCTTTGCGGTGCTGGCGGTAATTATCGGATGCCTGGGGCTTTTTGGACTTTCCGCTTACACGGCCATGCAGCGTACCAAAGAAATAGGCATCCGCAAAGTTGTTGGCTCGTCCGATAGGAGTATATACCTTTTGCTATCACAGGAATATTTAAAACTAATTGTGCTTTCCATTCTATTGGCTTCCCCCATTGTGTGGTGGTTTATGAATGGTTGGCTTCAGGGATTTTCATATCGTATGCCTATGGGGGTAGATGTTTTTCTTATAGCTGGAATCGCGGTCTTATTGGTTTCTTTGATAACCATCAGTTATCAAACTTTAAAAGCTATTCGGGTAAATCCTGCGGATTCGTTGCGACAGGAGTAATATTAAATTTCCTCGCCCGCGAAGACAGCAAAAAATTGAAGAGTGTCTCACCAAGATACTTCCATTTAATAGGGATGCTATAAATTTGCTGAGTGTCTGACGCACCCCCAAAAACCATCCGAAAAATTATTCACATCGATATGGATGCATTTTATGCGTCTGTTGAGCAGCGTGACAATCCGGATTACCGCGGGAAGCCCATTGTTGTTGGTGGTTCGCCCGAAGGGCGCGGTGGCGTAGTGGCTGCTGCCAGTTATGAGGCGCGTAAGTTTGGAGTCCGCTCGGCCATGTCCAGCAAAAAAGCACAACAACTTTGCAAACACTTAATCTTTGTCTTTCCGCGATTTGATGTCTATAAAGAAGTGTCGCGGCACATTCGTAGTATTTTTCATCGGTATACGGATTTGATCGAGCCGCTTTCGTTGGATGAAGCATTTTTAGATGTGACCGAGGACAAGCAACAAATTGGTTCTGCTATAGAAATTGCAAAACTAATCCGACAGGAAATTAAAGCTGAGCTAAACTTAACCGCCTCGGCAGGTGTGTCGGTAAATAAATTTGCGGCCAAGGTAGCTTCGGATATGAATAAGCCCGATGGATTAACATTTATTGGTCCGTCTAAACTCGAATCGTTTATGGAGAAGTTGCCGGTGGAGAAATTTTTTGGTGTCGGGAAAGTGACCGCAGCTAAAATGAAGAAATTGAATCTTCATACCGGAGCCGATTTAAAAAAGTTAACTCAAAATCAGTTGATCAAACATTTTGGTAAGTCGGGCAAGTTCTTTTATAAAATAGTGCGAGGGATTGACGATCGCGAAGTACGGCCCGACCGCGAAGCAAAATCAGTGGGAGCAGAAGACACTTTTTCGTTTGATCTCACCACGCAAGTGGAAATGAATCTTGAATTGGAGAAAATTGCGGGAGTGGTGCAGGCCCGGTTGGCGCGCTATCAATTGAAAGGGCGAACCATCACACTAAAAATTAAATACCACGACTTTAAACAAATTACCAGAAGCCAATCCTTTGATGAAGCCATTGATGATTTGGAAACGATAGAGAGCACGGCAAAGCAACTATTGAACAATACCGAATTAGATAAAAAGGTGCGACTGCTTGGTATCTCACTCTCAAACTTTAATTATCCAGCCATACGAACACGAGCGGATGAAGATTCTGATCAATTGAAACTATTTTAGACGCTGCCTTTGGCGTATCTTGCCGCTATGAGTAATACTAAAATAACAATCAACAGCAACGGTTCGGTAAAAATTGATGGCGACTTTGAAATTGTGGATATGCAGGGTGCGGCATACGGCTTGCAGGGGCGCACAGTAGTTTCTTTGTGTCGCTGTGGTCGCTCGGCTAATAAGCCGTTTTGTGATGGATCGCATAAGGGTCATTTTGAACATGAGGCTACCGCCTTTGATTTACCTCCGAAGAAAGTTTAAGAATAATCAACCGATATGAATGAACTTAATCCTCTGATAACTGCTAGTGAATTACTGGCTATTAAAGGTAATCCTGATTTACTTGTCTTTGATGCGAGCGCGGGTGCGAATGCAAAAGCAAATTATGAAGCCAATCATTTAGAAGGCGCGCTTTATGTTGACACTGAAAATCAGTTAGCAACACCAACGCCCAATGCTGCTAACGGTGGCCGTCATCCATTGCCTACTCTGGAAAAATTTTCTGAAGTACTCGGCTTGATAGGTGTAGCACCAGGCAGTCATGTGGTGATTTATGATGACAAACAAGCAGGCAATGCAGCAGCTCGGTTTTGGTGGATGCTGCAAGCAATTGGTCATGCAAAGGTTCAAGTATTAAGTGGAGGCTTACAATCTGCGAAAGCGGTCGGCTATCCCATGAGCGCAAAGAAGGAAACCATAAAGCCTCAAGCTAACTATCCAATCCACGGCTGGCAATTGCCAATGGTTAGTCTGGAAGAAGTGAAGATAGCTTCGAACCAAAATAACGCTACCATTGTAGATGTTCGTTCAGCAGAGCGCTTTGATGGAATCACTGAACCGATCGATTTGATTGCGGGTCATATTCCGGGTGCTGTTAATATTCCTTTTACAACAAATCTTAATGCGCAAGGCGAATACTTGTCGCCTAAAGAATTGAAAGAAAAATACACGAAGGCTTTTGAAGGACAAGCGACCGATCAGGTTATTGTTCATTGCGGTTCTGGAATAACCGCTTGCCATACTTTATTAGCGATGGCTGCTGCCGGATTGGCGATTCCTAAACTGTATGTTGGTTCCTGGAGTGAATGGTCGCGCAACGACTTGCCGATGGTGCTGGCGAAATAATTTTTTGCTAAACAGATTATGGGACAAAACTTATCTTTGTCACCATGATAAATTTTCTCCAGTCACAACTCAATCATATTTCGGCACACACCCTTGGAAACAAAACCAATGGTGAAGACCTTATTGTTTCGCGTGTAGAGCTTGATTTGACCGATGATGATTTACGCTCGCGCCTTACCACTTCCTTTCTCAATGCATTTAACTCCACCGAGTATTTTCATTTTACATCAACCGATGACTACTTTCGGCATAATCCCATGTTTCAATGGACGAAGGAAGTGTTTGCTTCCGCAGATCAGTTTCATCTAAAATCGATAAGCATAGCTAAGCATTTGTATGAAGTATCGGTGCATCCGTTAATTAAGTCAGGCGATTTATTTGTGGTGCTGTTTTCCAATATAGTAATTGAGGGAGCAAACACAGAAGCACTGGGAATCTTCAAATCGGAAAATAAAAGCTCTATTTTAAAGCTTACTCCAAAAAAGGATGGTCGCTTTGTGGTGGACTATCAAAGTGGCATTAATCTGGAGAAACTGGATAAGGGTTGTCTAATTTACAATGTTGACGAAGATAATGGTTATCGGCTTTCTATTTTGGATCGGTCTGGCAAATCATCGGACGCACAATATTGGCGCGAATTATTTTTACGAGTCGAGCCCGTGAAGGATGAATTTCAGGCCACCAGAAATATTCTTGACATCGCCCGCCATTTTGTTGTGGATCAGATTGGCGATGAATTTGAACTATCGAAAGCCGATCAGATTGATTACTTAAATAAATCTATCGGATACTTTAAAAAGAAAGATGAATTCAATCAAAAGGAATTTGAACGGGAGGTTTTCGAGGATCCAGAAGTGATTAAGTCATTTCGAAAATTTGACAATAACTTTCGCGAGCAATTTAGCATTGATCGCGAAGATGGTTTTTCAATTTCTGCGGAAGCAGTGAAAAAGCAATCTCGGGTATTCAAAAGTGTATTGAAGTTGGATAAGAACTTTCATATCTACATTCATGGTGACAAGGAGTTGATTGAACGCGGGGTAGAGAAAGATGGAAGAAAGTATTATAAAATCTATTACAAGCAGGAGTTGTAATCTTTATTTAGGAAGGGGAATTCTTAGGGATGCATCATACCGGATGATTACTTCTTTTGCATAGGGTTTTAATAAAACTTTTAGTTGTTCCTCCATCTTAGATCGGGCATCTTTTACAAAGACTGCCTGTGCGGCAAATACGCGGGCATCCTTAATAAAAGCATTCGTGGCTTTCGTTCGATCATTCGCATCAACCCAATTCCAGATTCCATTTTCATCACGATACGTAATATCACCTTTAGACTCGATGGATAATAAAGTAGGTTCAGGCAATGTCACATACGCTTTATCATCGGTAAGCTCAATCGAGAATTTCTTATGAAGATCAAATCCAGCTTTTGCCTCAAAGCTGCCAGTAATAAAAATTTGTTTAGTGCTTCCCAGCCACGAGTTTGTCCACGTGTAGGTGTGGCCAAAGTTTTGGGAGAGCACGGCAAGTTCGAGTACTGACGTTTGTTGGTTGAGAACAATCGTGTGATCCACGGTGATTTCGGGTGTAAACTGAAAGGCTTTCTTAAAATCCTCGCCCAATGTTTTAGCAGCCTCATAGGTACGCATGGTCAATTGCGTGGGGATGGTGACAAATACCACATAAGCACCGATTGCACCAACGATTATCAGCGCGATTAATAATTTGAGATTGCGGGAAATCATACGGCAAAAATACTTCTATTCTGCCGCCTGAGCCAGTTAAAAAATTTAACCCGGATTAACGCATATGAGGGAAAAATGATATTTTTGCGCCCGCATGAAAAAAATAATAGAATCGAGGAAGCTGCTGGGGGTGGACAAAGAGGTACAACTATCAGAATTGAAGTCTATTTACCGGACGTTGATGAAAGATTGGCATCCCGATAAATTTCAGGATGGCACTGAAAAATTGGCCGCTGAAGAAAAGAGCAAGACTGTTATTGAAGCGTATCATCTGTTGGTGAGTGTAGCTCCCGAAACCCATGCCCAACAATTGGATCAATACACAGAAGTGATTACCGCTTCAAAAATTGTTGACTTTAATTTTAAAGCGCAAACGCTGCAGATAAACTTTGCCGATGGCAGCAGCTACGAATATTTTGGATTGCCACACAGCACCTATAACAAATTCCTTAACTCCGGTACGCCTGATCGCTTTGCCCGCAGGCATATTTATCACTCCTATATATATAGAAAGGTGAGTAAGGCCGTAGAGGTATAATTGTTATTAGCTTCCGAGTTTATAAGCCAGCTTCATAAAGCTCAGCACTTCTTTATTAACATCTGCTTTGGCGAGCATGCGAAAGTGATGATTGAATTGCTTGGCATCGCCAGGCACTTGCGCAATTTTTTGAAAGCACAAGTTATCCGGATAGGGCTTCTCAAAAGGAAAGACCACGTGAATAAAACTCTTGCCAAGTTGTGTGATGTAGGCTATACGCTTTCGCGAAGTAGCCATGCCAATCATGGTTTTAGCTGGGTGTACCGTTACAGTGCCTATCTTCCTGTACTCTTCAACAAAGTGATGGAATAACTCCAGCGTGTGATCTGATTTTCCATGAAGAAACTCATCGAGCGTTTGGTTTGAAGCCATAAGTGAAGGTAGTCAAATTTAAACCCTCCAACTTCTAACCTCACATTTACTCACTCCGTAAAGAATTAACCGGATTCGATCGTGCCGCACGCAACGCTTGTGTACTCACAATGGCTATCGCAAAGGCTAATGCAATAAATCCCGTTACTGGGAAAATCCACCAGGCAATGTCGACCCGAACCGGATAGCGCTCTAAATATTTATTTAAAGACCACCACGCAAACGGTGATGAAATGACAAACGAAATAATTACCAGTATTGAAAAATCTTTCGACATCATACCCACCAAACTGGAAACAGATGCTCCCAACACTTTACGAATGCCAATTTCCTTGGTGCGTTGTTCAGCCGTGAAAGAGGCAAGACCAAACAATCCAAGTCCTGTAATGATAATGGTTAACGTGGCAAATAAACTGGCCAACGTACTAGTGAGGTTAAGCGTGGTGAATTTTTTCTGAAACTCAATATCAGCAAATTTATATTCAAACGGATAGGCAGGCGCATACTTTTCGAACACAGCTTTTACCGTATTAATTGCAGCCGGTAAATCTTCTGTCTTTTTTAGTCGCACGCTTACAGCATCAATCCAATTTGGATCAAGAACTACAAACATGGGTTTAACCGGTTCGTAGGGCGAACCCATTAACACATCATCTACTACCCCAATTAATTTTCGTTTGCCACCCCAAAGATCAAGCTCGGTGCCGATAGGATCGGGTAGATTCATTAAGTTGAGTGCTGCCTTGTTAATCAAAATAGATGCCGTGTCGGATTTAAAGTCTTCTGAAAAATCGCGACCTTCTAAAAGTTTAATGCCCATGGTTTTAGTGTAATCGTATTCGGTAGCAATGGTGGTGAAGATTACCCGCAGGTCATCAGGCTTTCCGGGCCAACCCAAAAAGTTATTTGAATTGATATCGGTAATCGAACTGTTGGATTTGGTAACAGATTCCACAACTCCGGTGGCTAATAGTTCAAGTTTTATCGGACGATAATTTTTTTCAATCTCGTTGGTGTAATTAACAGCCATCAGATTCTCTTGATCGTAACCCAGCTCGCGCCCTTTCACTAATTGTATCTGTTGATAGATTACCAAGGTGCCAATGATCAATAGAATAGAAAATCCGAATTGAAGCGTAACCAAAACTTTGCGTGGCGTGCTGGCACCTTTGCCGATAGTCGGTTTACCCTTCAAAACTTTGGCCGGTTGGAAGGATGACAGATAAAATGCCGGATAACTTCCTGAAATAATACCTGTGATGAAAATTATTCCGAGCGTAAAAATCCAAAACTGCGAGGAGGTGTAATCGATAAATAATTTTTTCTGAACCAGATCATTATAGAAGGGTAGCAGGAGTTGCGCCATCAAAATCGCAATAGCAAATGCGATGAAAGAGATAAACAAGGATTCACCAATGAATTGCAAGATCAATTCATACCGTCTGGAGCCTACGCTTTTGCGTACCCCAACCTCACGGGCTCTGCGTTCCGATCGGGCTGTAGCCAGATTCATAAAATTGATACAGGCAATAACGATTATAAAAATGGCGATGATTGAAAACATTTGCACGTAGTCGTTCATCCCACCTGTTTCAATGCCATTTTCAAATGAACCATGCAAGCGCCATCTAAGTAATGGATAAAGAAAATACTCAGGCTTATTTTCTGTTTCGCCATGCTCTTGCAAAATATTTTTGATTCGAGCTTCAGTGGCTGTGTGGTTAGCCGCATCATTCAACTCCACAAACACCTGAAAGGAATAATTGCCCCAGTTGGTCATGTTTTCGCGCACCCATTTATTCTCTTGTTCACGAAACCTCCAGGGCATAAGAAAATCGAATTCGAAAGACGAATTACTGGGAACATCCTTCAAGATGCCCGTTACTTTCAAATCATACTCATTGTCAACGCGGACTATTTTATTGATCGGATCTTCATCGGCAAACAAAGCCTTGGCCATCGATTGACTGATCACAATAGATCTTGGATCCGCCATCACTTGTGCGGCATCACCACTAATCAAGGGAAACTCAAACATTTGGAGAAACTCCTCACTGGCCCAGTAAGCCTTTTTCATTAATCGGTTTTCACCCACAGTAACCAAATGATCACCACCCCAGTCGGTAACAACCGTCCGTTTAATATTGCTATCGACCGTTTTCATGGCCTCGTAGGTTGGCAACGGCACAGAAGTCCATGAGTTTATTTTTCCATTAAAAGCTGCATTGACCCATACCTGATAGAGACGATCTGCTTTGGGATGAAACTTGTCGAAAGAGGTTTCATCGGCCACCCATAGTAAAATGAGAATGCTGCAAGTAATGCCAATGGCCAGCCCTGCTATATTAATAAATGAGTAAAAGCCGTTTTTGAAGAGATTTCGAACGGTAATGATCAGATAATTTTTAAACATGGCAGTGGATTATGAAAAAGGATACTCTCAGTTCTGAAAAAGGTTAATAAATATGGAAGAAATATTTACGGGTAATGACTCCCCCGGGTAGGGTTGGTTGCATCTCCTGCCACCTTTCGAGATTGGGAGTTCAATAACTGGAGTTACATAAAACAGTAGGTGATGTCAGTTTGACCCGATAGCTATCGGGTTGTCGAAAACGACTTATTCAGACTATTGGCTTCGATAAACTCAGCCTGATAATCGATTTGTTGTTTTGCGTAACTGCCGTTAATAATTAATTAGTATTTTGGAACATTAGAGGCAGCCCACACTTAACAAAACGATCATGAAGAAGATACTTATCCTACTATTTTTAATTCCAGCCTTCAGTTTTTCGCAGCAAGCAAAAAAAATTGACCGGATTGATTCGGTGCTCACCTATTTAAATCAGCGACAACTTTTTAATGGAACCGTGCTGATTGGCGAGAAAGGCAAAGTTCTTTACAAGAAAGCATTTGGCATTGCCAATCCGCAAACGCTCGAGCCGCTTACTACCAACTCTGCTTTTAATCTTGCCTCGGTGTCGAAACAGTTTTACGCCATGATGATTATGATGTTGAAGGAGCAGGGCAAATTGAATTATGATGATCGGGTGCAGAAATATTTACCAAGTTTTCCTTATCCCACTATCACCATTCGCCACCTCATGAATCAAACTTCGGGTCTTCCTGAATATTTTGATATTGCTGCGGGCGACATGAATTTGCTGGACACACTTAACAATCAGTCCATGCTTGCGTTGCTGGCAGCTAAGAAACCAGCTTTGATTTTTCAGCCTGGTGAACAATGGCAATACTGTAATACGAATTATACGACCCTCGGTTCCATTCTTGAGAAAATCTCAGGCACTACGGCTGATAAGTTTTTTCAACAACACATTGCAAGCCCTTTAAAGTTGAAGAATACTTACGTGTATCAAATCCAATTAAAATCATCTCCGCCATCGCGCGTGTTTGGATTGCAGTTTGAAAATCAGAAACCAATACTCAACGATTTGATGCGGGTTGATGGCATTGTGGGTGATGGCAATGTATATTCCTCGGTAGAAGATTTATATAAATGGGATCAGGCCTTGTACACCGATAAGTTAGTTAAGAAGGCAACCTTTCAGGAAGCGATAACTCCGGGTAAATTAAATAATGGCGAAGCGACCAAGTATGGTTTTGGTTGGTTTATTGATGAACCAGGAAAAACTTTTTCGCATACGGGTACCTGGGTTGGTTTTGCTAATATTATTATCCGATACATCGATAAAAATCAAACTATCATTTTATTAGATAACTCTTCGAACCCGGGTACACGCGGCTTGGTAAGAAATATTTGGGAAGAAAAGCCCATCACCCTGCCGGCAACTCATTTGATCACCAATGTGAAAGTGATTGATGGCACAGGCCTTCCGGCATTTGCTGGTGGTGTACGCATAGTGAATGATCGCATTCAAGATATGGGAGCATTGACTCCATTTGTAAATGAATCGGTTACCGATGGAAAGGGTTTTGTGCTGGCGCCTGGCTTTATTGATAGTCATAGTCACCACGACCGGAGGTTATTTGAAAATCCATCAGCTATTGCTGTAACCAGTCAAGGCGTAACAACTATTGTGGTAGGGCAGGATGGGGGCTCAACGCCCATTGATACAATTCGTGCGCGAATGAAATCAACACCCATCAGTGTAAACGTAGCTACGTATACCGGGCAGGCCTGGCTTAGAGAACAAGTGATGAAAGATGACTTGTTGCGAAAGGCCACTGCTGAGGAAATTAGTTCTATGAAAATAATTTTAGATCGCGAATTAGATAAAGGCTCATTGGGTTTGGGTACAGGATTGGAGTATGAAGAAGCTTTTTATAGCAGTCGTGATGAAGTTGTTGAACTGGCCAAAGTAGCGGCCGCGAAGGGTGGGCGCTACATCAGTCACATCCGTAGCGAGGATATGCACGTGGAAGAATCCATTGAAGAGATTATTGAAATTGGTCGCGAAGCAAAAATTCCTGTGCAGATTTCGCATATTAAAATTGCTATGCGTAGTAAGTGGGGTAGCTCAGCTTCTATCGTGCGTCAACTTCAGCAAGCAAGACTTGAAGGGGTAAATATTACAGCCGATGTGTATCCCTATAATATGTGGAGTTCAACACCCCGAGTGCTTTTTCCAAAGAAAGATTTTGAAAGTTTAGCCAGTGCAGAATTTGCTACACGCGAACTGTTCGATCCTGCTTCGTCTGTTATAACGAACTACCCACCTAACAAAACGTACGAAGGCAAAACAGTAACAGAAATTGGAAAACTAAATAATGAAACACCCGCACAGGCGCTGCTACGAATTGTTCGTGAAACCGAGGAGACCGGCAGTTCTATTGTGGCCACATCCATGAGTGAAGTTGACATCAGTAATTTTATAGACTGGGAAAATTCAAACATTTGTTCCGATGGCACAATATCAGGCCACCCACGTGGGCATGGAACATTTGCACGTGTATTAGGAAAATATGTACGTGAACAAAATCTGATGCCCTTGGAAACCGCGATTTATAAAATGACCGGACTGACTGCCGAACATGTAGGTATAAAAGACAGAGGCATAATCACCCGTGGAAATTTTGCGGACCTGGTATTGTTTGATCCGGCAACGATCATCGACAAGGCCACCATTACAAACTCAACAGCACTTTCAACAGGGATTGAATATGTGTGGGTTAATGGAAAATTGGTTTATCGAAATCAGGTGGCGCAGCCTAATTTTCCCGGACGGTTTATTGTGCGTTAAGATAATTTTGGGAGACCACTTATTTATCAGGCATAATGAGTGCCATGATGATATAGAGTAAGAACCCCATTCCTGCAAAAAAGAATGCGAAAACAAATATCAGCCGCATTACCGTTGGGTCTAGGTCAAAATAGTTGGCGAGGCCACTGCATACTCCAAATAATTTCTTGTCTCCTTTTACTAGTTTCTTTGGCATGGTAATCTTTTTTGAATTTAACGGAGTTCCTTAAACCTAAGTTATAATTTAACCAGTTTAATTATCAAGTTACTCATTTTTCTTAGCGATCTCTACAAGAAGGCTATCCAGATTTTTGCGATCGAGGGGTTTTCCTTTTAATACGACAGCCGAAATCTTTTGGGTGGCCCTAATATCCTGTAATGGATTTTCATCCAATACGAGAATGTCGGCAAACTTGCCAGCCTGGAGTGATCCATATTTATTCAGCTTTCCAAAAAACCATGGGCCATTTATGGTAGCGGATTGTAAAGCTTGCAGCGGAGTAAGACCGGCTTCCACAAAAAGTTGTAACTCCTGGTGCAAGGCAATACCCGGGTAGACAAATGAATTTAAATATCCGGCATCTGTCCCGGCAATAATTTTCATCCCACTCTTTTGTACCCAGGGCAGCAATGTTTTTGTTTTTTCATACGATTCGTGTCGTAGAGCGATGGCTTTTTCATTATCGTTGGCAGCACGCTCTACTCGCCAATTGTAGGTCTTCAACAATCCTTTGCCAATATACTTTTGATAACCATCGTTTGAATGATCTTGCTGAT
>JAGPBO010000332.1 GCA_018063305.1 Cyclobacteriaceae bacterium | reverse complement strand
CCACCCTTCACTATATCTTTGGATAAATCCAAACTTCCGTCCAGGTCGATATACTTCGTATTCTCACAGGCAAAAGCGGCATGCAAGGCAGCTGTGATACTTACAATACTTTCATCATTGCATCCCCAGAATAAATCTACTCCGGCTAAAGATCCAATATCAGCTATTTTCAGTGCCTGACTTACGCCCCCACACTTCATCAACTTTATATTAAAGATTCCGGTTGCTACAGGAGGCATCACCAATTGATAGGCACTCATTGGTGTAAGCAGCGATTCATCAGCAGCCAATACTTTTCTGATGTCGGCCGGTAATTTTTTAGTTTCCTCTATGGCTTTGGCAGGAAGCGGTTGTTCTATTAATTCAACATCGAGTGATTTTGTGCGATTATAAAACTCGATAGTTTGCGCTGATGTGTATCCTTGATTCGCATCAATGCGGATCGTAAACTTTTTTCCGAATTTCTCACGCAACTTCACTATTCGTTCAATGTCCTCTTCCAGGTCCTTTCCCAACTTCACCTTAAGTACGCTAAAGCCGCGCTCCTCATACTCCTGGGCTTCCTTTACAGTCTCGTCAACATTCTTTATACCAATGGTAATTGAGGTCGGCAGTGATTTTATTTTCTGACCTAAATATTTCACTAACGGTACACCCAGAAATTTGGTGTAGGCATCGTACAAAGCAATATCAAGCGCTGCCCGTGCAGCCGGATTTTTTGGAAGTTCTTTCCAAATCTCAAACGTCAATTGATTGAGCTCGCGGATATCGCGACCGATCAAGAACTGAATGTTGTTTTCTTCAAGTGCTTTCTCACACTGTTCAAAACTTTCGTTTGTTACATATTCGCTGGGGCAGGCCGCACCTATTCCTGTAACCCCATTATCCAATGTAATCTCAACAAAGGCATTTAACACTTCATCTATTGTTTTAAACGCAATAGTATAAGGCTTTGTATTAACAAGATCGGCAGTCCAGACTTTGATATTTTTTATTTTCATTTTATTCGCTTTTTAATGAGCTTAGGGTTTCGGGAATGATGATAAACTGCGTAATCTTTAATGATGGTTCCATAAACACCAAATATAATTTTGTAAGGAAATCGTTGAAGGAAAATACTTCTTGATTTTTTGTAACCCGGTGAGTATCCTAAAGGATTGCGTGTCAATCGGTGTAAAGCTACCTCAAAACTCAGGATAAATTCTTGTTCAAGGCCTTTTCTCTGCAAATAATACCAGTCTGCTATATCAATCAAATCGACCAAAGCCTGAGAAGTAATTTCAATCGTGTAATTATTAGTCACGATCTATTTTTAGTCGTGCCCTCACCTCTTCCCAAGTATAGGTTTTACCTTTTCCTGATTCATGGAGAGCAATTCTTCGGTCAAGTTCCTTTTTCTGTTCATCGGTAAGAAAGTCTGCATCACTGCTATCTTCAGCAATGCTATCCCAAATGGCTTCTACCATAAGAATACGCTCCTCAACGCTAAGTAGTTTAATTTCTTTTATGTCAACCATATAATAAAATTAATACTTTTTTATACAGCCTCATTACACTTGCGCTATCGACTTATCAATCATATCTTTAAAAATAGCTACTAACCGATCTACGCCATCTTCTAAGGGTAATATCACCGGTATTCCCAATTCCTTTTCCTTTTGTGTTGCATACGCACGCGCATCTTGATCAGTCATTTTCGCGGTGTTAACCGTAAGCGCTACGGTTGGCGCTCCATACGTTTTTATGAGCGCAATCTCATCTTTAATCTCAGGCATGTAGGCGGGGTAATATTCCATGTCCTTATACTGTTTGCGCGTGGGGTCGTGCTGCAAAACAACTGCATCAGCGTCAGCAGAAATAATCCACTCGGCTCCAGCCGGACCGCTGGGATTGCGTAGTGACGATTGACCTTCAATAAAAATAATATCCGGTTTCGCCTCCTCCCAACACTGCACAACGGCATGTTCCATTTCGCCTGAGATAAAATCGTTTAAGGTACTATCAAACACAAAACCATACTTCGCGCCTTGCATCCATCCGGTTTGTCCGGTGTATATCATTTCGGCTCGGAAACCAGCCTTGCGCATAGCTGTGGTAAGAAATCGGGTAGTGGTTCGTTTACCCAAAGCACAATCGGTACCCAGCACGGCAATTTTCGGGCAGTGCACATTTTTTATTTTGCCCGACCAAAAATGCAGGTCTTTGAATTTTTTCGGCTTCCTAACATCAATGATCTCCAAGCCGCGAGAGCGCGCAAAATCCGCCAGTTCCGGAATATCAGAAATATATTCGTGTAAGCCGTTGACTAAACTATAGCCATGGATAAGCCCGTCTTTTAAAGTAGCTCTTAGCGTATCGGGGATAACCCCGCCTTTTGTGGCCACTCCAATGATACAATACTGTGCTGTCTGTTTTGATGTTTTAGCAAACTCTTCTACACTGGCATATACTGGGATATTTCTTTTCTTTCCATCCAACACCTCTCCGGCATCCTGGCCGGCACTCTTTTCGTCAATAACCCCAACAATATTGTAGCGGTCGGTGCCGCGAATTAAGCCGTGAGCCGTTTTGCCACTATTGCTGTCCAGATAGCCAGCCGTAATTATAATTGCGTTACTTTTTTCCATAGGTTAGTTTAGTGGGCGAA
>JAGPBO010000153.1 GCA_018063305.1 Cyclobacteriaceae bacterium | reverse complement strand
AAAAGTTATTGAGCTTGACTTAAACGACCACGAAAGAGCTTTGCTGGAAACCAGTCGTGTACACGTGAAAGAGGTAATGGACGTTTTGGATAAGTTGAGTAAGTGATATTACATTAGTAAATTAGGAAGGCCGCTTTAAGCGGCCTTTTTTTTGCAAGAAATATATGATAACAATTAAATTTTCTTTCCGATGTAGATGATCTCATTTTTCGAAATACCATATCTGTCTGGCTGCGTCTTCGCAAATTCGTTTTCTTCTGGTTTCAAGCCAGCGCGGGCAATTCGTTGCGCATAATCCTTTCCAAACATCCGCACGTGGTCATCTTGCCCAAACGCTTTCTCGCGGTCGCGCGGGTTCGTGATCGATGTATCTTCGTAAGTTGTTTCGGGAATTGGTGAAAAGAATGGCACTTGCATAATGGCCCAACCCCCGGGCTTCAGCACTCTGTGGATTTCACTCATGGCCTTTATATCATCGGCAACATGTTCTAACACATGATTACACAACACGGCATCAAAGTGGTTATCAGGAAATGGTATTTGATGAATATCCATTTTTACTTTTGCCAGAGGCGATTCGATATCGGCCGTTATGTATTTTTTACCATGTTGCTTTTCAAAACGTTTCATAAAGCAAGGTTCGGGGGCAATATGAAGCACATCCAGTTTCTTAGAAAAAAAGTTAGTCTGCTCTTTTAAATACAACCAGATTAAACGGTGGCGCTCCAGACTTAAGCAATTTGGGCACAGCGCGTTTGGCCTCGGATTAATTCTGCCGTAAGGCAAAAACTGACGATAACCCTTTTCACAGATCGGACATTGTACCGTATCCCCTTTATAAAAGACACCTACTACTTTAAGGCCTACGCCACTAAAAAGTTGCAGATATTTTCGGGGAATAAACCGGATTAGAAAGGAAATAAAACGCTTCATGGGCCGCAAAGATAATAGTTAGACCACAGCATATAGTCAACATCCCTCAGTCGACTGGATGATTCACTTATTTTTGAGATAGTTAAAACTATTTCTGCTAATCTTCCATCTTTATACTGAAAACCACAAATTGAGCTCTAAACCGTTTTCCAGTGGCCGGAACCTTACTTGAGATAGCTATGATGCACTCGGATGCCCTGATTGCCCGGGCCCGCGAGGGCGATAAAAATGCCCAGGGCAAACTGGTGCAGTTGTGGTATAAACGTATTTACAATTTTGCGTACAAGTTCTTTTTTGATCATGACCTGGCTATGGAAGCAGCGCAAAAAACTTTCATAAGCATGTATCGAAATATTGAAAGCCTGCAGGAGGTAAGTCGGTTTCGATCCTGGCTCTATACCATCGCGGTAAATTATTGTCGCGAGGAAGTACGAAAAAAGAAGGCTGGCCGATCTGTTTCGTTGAATGATTTAAAACCTGGTGAGGGGGAAGAAAGTTATTTGTGGGAGGCTAGCAGTGGGCGAAGTGAAAATCCCGAAAGGCAATTTAGGCAGGCGGAGTTATCGGATTTATTGCAGCAATGCCTGATGGAATTAAGTGACGAGCAACGCGAAGTGGTGATAATGAAAGAGTATGAAGGACTGAAGTTTCGCGAAATAGCCGAGGCGCTTCAAATCTCGGAGAACACGGTAAAGTCGCGCATGTATTATGGATTAGATGGATTGAAGCAGATTTTGGAGAGTAAGAATATTACAAAAGAAACCATTGGTTATGAATAAGCCAGACGAAAGCACCCTGATCGCGTACCTGTATGGCGAGTTGGATGCACAGGAAATGCAAAGAGTATCGGATTATCTGGAACTTAATCCAGAGCTGATGCAAAAGCTTGAACTGTTGGGCGCTGTACGCAATACCTTAACACACGTGGAGGATAAAGAAGTGATTGCTCCACCCATTTTTGCAGATGAGTCAAATCACGCTTCGCGGTTTTGGCAATCGGGTTATTTTAAAATAGTAATGAGTATTGCGGCAACTTTTCTGCTACTGTTGGTAGCGGCTCGGTTGATTGGACCCGAGATCAGTTATTCTAAAGGTGAGTTGCGAATAAGTTTCAATGGAAAAACTCCGGTTACTAAAGAAGTAGTCGAGGTTCCTTTCGTGCTTACACCCACGGAGGTTCAAGGAATGATTGATGTCTCGCTTAACAAAAACAACGATTTGCTTTCAGTCAACTGGAATAGCAGCAACGAAAAAATGCAAGCGTCATTAAAAAACAATCTGGCTACTAATTCAGCTAAAATTGATGAGATGATGAAGGTTGCTTCTCAGGCCTCTCAAGATCAGGTGCGGACTTTTGTGGCTGGTTTGCAGGAAGATAATCTTCGGTTAATGAAAGATTATCTGCAGCTATCCGCAAAGGATCAAAAAGTGTATGTCGAGAATTTGTTGATTGATTTTTCAAAATATTTGCAGGAACAACGTAAACAAGACTTGATGTTATTTCAAACCCGCATGAGTAGTATGGAAAAGAACAGTGATCAATTTAAACAAGAAACCGAATTGATACTATCAAGCATTATCTCCAACCCGGAGAGTACTTTAAAAAGGACAAATAATTATTAAAAAGAAACTGAATATGAAACTCATGAGGATAGCTGTGATGATAGGGATGGTAGTTTTAGTTACCATTCGCACGAATGCACAAAAGAATATGGATATGGAGCGTATGCAACGCGATATTGAGGTTACCGAAAATATTCTGAGCACCTTGATTAAACAAAAATTTGAGAGAAGGTCTTTTTTCCCAATGGAAATCCAGGGTGAGTATCGCGAAGGGCATGGTGTAACCTACCGATTGCCGTATGATTTTAATGGTCCAATGGTATGGATCCTTGCTCCAGATGGAGATGCCATGATACAGGATGGTCGAGGTCAATCCTATAGTTATTCATTTGAGTTTCCTTCCGGAGATCAGGCTGAATTAACCCGAATAATGGATGAGGATATGAAAGTTAAAAATGAAGTTATCCGGGGTACGGGTCGTAGAAAAAAAGGCATCAGTAATGCTGCTGCGGATAGTTTACGTGAGGTCAGTACAGATAAGACCATCCAGGCATGTAAAGAATTTATTGCTGATTATGGTGATTTAATTACACAATTAGACCCAACAGAAAAAATTATGATTACGAATCGGGGTGACGGTGAACGTATGTGGTATGGCGCTTTTGTTAATAATGCTACCCGGCCGAGCTATATTTCTATTGAGTCAACTACAGCAGAGATAAATGAGCTTAAGCAGGGCAAAGTGAGTCGTGATCAATTCATTAAAAATCTGAAAGTGATTAATACGGTTATGGATGACGCGTTGCAACCTGATCTTGAATTGTTAACCAGCATTTTCAATCGCTTATATCGCAGAGACTTATCCAAAACTTATTTTACGGAGGACAATGTTTACTACGAGAAATTAAAAGATTATGGAGTAATTTATTACATGCAGGTGTTCTCCAGCAATCAGAGTGAATATAATCGGTTGTGGGTTATGCCAACCCTTGGTCTACAGGATTTAACGCAGGAGCAGCGTGATGCTAAAGTAAAAGAAATTTACCCAAAGTTCGAGCACGATATCAAAGCCGACATTTTGGAATATGGCCGCACCGTTAAAAGTCTGAGGCCCGAGGAAGTATTGATTTTCAATATTCAGTTAACCAAATGTCCTGCTTGTGATATACCGACTTCGCTGGAATTAACAATAAAGTCAAGCGTGCTTCAAGATTATGCTGCGGGCAAATTGAGTAAAGAGGCTGCCCTGGCTAAATTTTCTGTAAAGAAAGGCGACAATCAATAACAAGGCGAGTTCGAGTAATAAACAATATCTTTTAACCCTTTTTTTATATTTTAATTGGTTGCGTTGTAACCATTTTAGGCAATTAACAGTACTACACAATACTAATTACTCACCTTTACAGTTATATTTATTCAAACCAGACTATGCAAAGAAGAAATTTACTAATAGGAGCAGGCTTGGTGTTGGTATTGGTGATTGGGTATTTTATTGTTAAGGGTGATAAAAATAGTGATGCGTCTTCCATTATGGCATCCGTTAAGCAAGGAGAGTTTCGGGTAGAAATTGAAACCACCGGAGAATTGGAAGCAAAAAACTCGGTTAAAATCCTGGGTCCTCAATCTTTAAGAGATTTTCAGATTTGGCAGGTTACCATCCAAAATATTGTCAATGAAGGAACTGTGGTAAAGAAGGGCGATTGGGTGGCTACGCTCGATCGTTCGGAGTTTCAAAATAAATTCTCAGGCAAACAGATTGAACTCGATAAAGCCTCCTCAAAATTTAATCAAACTCAGTTAGACACTACGCTACAAATGCGCCAGTCGCGCGATGAGTTGATTAATTTGAAATATGCTGTGGAAGAAACCGCCATTGTGTTGGAGCAATCTAAGTTTGAACCTCCCGCTACTATTAAACAAGCTGAAATAAATCTTGATAAGTCAAGGCGCGCTTATGATCAGGCCGTTGAAAATTATAAGATTAAGAAAAAGCAAAATATTGAAAAGATGCGCGAGGTCAATGCCGAACTACGTAAAGTTCAATCGGAGAATGATGGCATGACTAAAGTGCTGGAATCGTTTAATATTATGGCCCCTGAGGATGGCATGGTGATCTATGAAAAGGGCTGGGATGGAAAACCTATAAAAGCTGGTTCACAAATTCAGATGTGGGAACCTACTGTTGCTACTTTGCCCGACCTCACCACCATGGTTTCAAAAACATATGTGAACGAAGTCGATGTAAGAAAAGTTAAGTCAGGCCAACACGTTGAAGTAGGACTGGATGCCTACCCTGATAAAAAGTTGAAGGGACTTGTAACCAGCGTGGCCAACGTGGGTGAGCAACGACCCAACTCGGACGCCAAAGTATTTGAGGTGATGGTGCAAATTGATGGAACCGACCCAACGCTTAGACCGTCTATGACAACCAGTAACAAGATTGTTACCGATGTACAGGACAGTGTTTTATTTGTTCCATTAGAAAGTCTGCATAGTCAGTTTGACTCGATCACGTATGTTTTTAAAAAGAGCGGAATTAAAACTGTAAAGCAGGAAGTTGTTGTTGGGTCAACCAATGCAAACAGTGCGGTAATCGTTGCAGGTATTGATGCTTCTGATCGAATTTATCTTTCCGTACCACCTGGACTTGAAGAACAAAAGATTGATTTATTACCGCAGCTGAATGGTAAGCGTAATAAAAAGGACAAAGAGGAGACAACACCTGCTAGCGTAGTCAAAGCAACGGCCAACTAAAACTATTTCGTTTTGATAACAAAATATTTTACGCCCCGGTTATTGGCCAATCTTTATATAGCCATTGATGCTGTGATTGCTAATAAGATGCGGTCTTTGTTAACTGCATTGGGAATAATTTTCGGTGTGGCAGCCGTTATTGCCATGCTGGCGATTGGTAATGGGGCCCAGCAGGAAATCCTGGATCAGATTAAGTTGGTGGGTGTTAATAATATTGTTATTCGCCCCATCATCGAACAAAAGGAGGAGAAGTTGAATGAACAGGCGGGCGGTAAGAAAGAGAAGAAGAAGTTTTCACCGGGATTGACCATTCGCGATGTCCATAGCATTACCAGCACCATTCCGGGATTGGAGCGCGTAAGTCCGGAGATTATTCTGAATACCAATGTAATTCGGAATGGGATTCGAAGATCGGCTAAGCTAGTAGGTGTGCAGCCTTCGTATTTTCAGATTTATGATTTTCAATTAGCCGATGGACGAATGTTCAATGAGGAACAATTGAAAGCGGGATCGCCAGTCTGCATTATTGGATCAGCCTTGAAGAGTCGTTTTTTTCCTACGGAAGATGCTATTGGCAAAAGCATTAAAGTGGGGCCACACTGGTTGAAAATAATTGGCGTAATGCGCGAACGATTAGTTTCGCAAAGCAGCATTAGCAAATTGGGGATTCGTGATTTTAATATGGATGTGTATGCACCTTTGCAAAGTGTATTGATACGGTATGAAAATCGAGACCTCATTACGGGGGAAGCACTTCGAAAAGCAGCCATGCGCAGTCGGGGTATGGTAATAGTTACTGGTAGTGGTGAAGGGGATGCGGAAAGTGAATTGGAAAAAAAGAATTATCATCAGCTAGATCGACTCGTGATACAAGTGGAAGAAACGGCAAAGCTTCAATCTACTGCCGAAATTTTATCGCGCATGCTTTCGCGCAAGCATTATGATGTGGTTGATTTCGAAATCGAAATTCCAGAGTTGCTTTTAAAACAGCAACAACGCACCAACGATATCTTTAACTATGTATTGGGTGCTATTGCGGGTATCTCCTTGTTGGTAGGGGGTATTGGCATTATGAACATCATGTTGGCTTCGGTGCTCGAGCGAATTAAAGAAATTGGATTGCGATTATCCATTGGTGCTCAAAAGAGTGATGTGGTTCAACAGTTTTTGTTCGAAGCCGTAATGATCAGCGTAAGCGGAGGTTTGATTGGTGTGATCTTAGGCGTCTCGCTTGCCTATGTTGTTTCCGCTTTTGCGGGTATTCCTACCATCATTAGTTTTTCATCCATCGTTCTTTCTTTTGGTGTGGCAGCCACCGTGGGGTTAATTTTTGGAATTGCTCCGGCCCGTAAAGCAGCCAGTCAGGATCCTATTACTTCATTACGTTATGAATAAGAAAACTTTACTCGTTGTCTTTCTTTTGGGATGGACAATTTCTTCACAAGGACAAAATGTTTTTTCCATTGAAGAAATTATTTCTCGCGCCAAGCAACAATCTATTTTCTCGAAACAGGCGGAAACCCAAAAGGAAACCAGCTACTGGCAGTATCGATCCTTTAAAACTAATTACAATCCACAACTTAGGTTAAATGGAAACTTGCCGACCTACACAAACTATGTAACTCCCGTTATTCAACCGGACGGATCAAAGTTGTACTTGCCGGTAAATCAATTTAACCCAAACCTTAATCTCGGTCTTCAGCAACCGATTGGTTCTACTGGAGGCACTATATCGGCCAACACCAGCTATAACTTTTTTAATGACATTGCTGCTGATATAAACCAGTGGAGTGGGACCGTAATGAATATTGAATTGCGCCAGCCCATCTTTGCCTATAATCCCCTGAAGTGGGACAAGCGGATTCGCCCCGTAATTTTTGAAGAATCGAAACGAATTTTTGTTGAACGGCAGGAAGGCATCTCACGCGATGCGGTGAGTTTATTTTTTGATGTATTGCGACAACAAGTTAATGAGCAGGTAGCGCGATTTAATTTGGCTAATAATGATACTATTTATAAGATAGAGCAGGGTCGGTATAATATGGGGACTACTTCGCAGGATAAACTCTTGCAGGTTGAACTGCAACTGTTACGCTCGCGTCAGGAAGTTGCTCAGGCGCAACTCGAATTAGAAAATGCGCGATTGCAACTCAGGTCGTACATCGGATTAAAAGATGGTGATAGTTTTGAATTGATTTTGCCGGAGAATATTCCTCTGTTTGATGTGACTATCGAACAAGCCTTGCAGTACGCCATTATGAATAGAGCCGATTACATTGCCTTTGAGCGTAGAAGAATGGAGGCCGAAAGCCAGGTAGCTCAGGCGAAAGGACAACGCTATCAAACTACACTTAGTGCCTCGTATGGATTAAACAATGTGGGTGGTACCGTTTCGGATTTATACAACGATCCTTCCAAACAACAAATAGCAAATATCTCCTTCAATGTTCCCCTTGTTGATTGGGGTCGAAATAAGGCTATGATGCAAACTGCACTAGCCAATAAGAAATTAACAGATTACGTGATCGAACAGGATAAAATAACCTTTGAACAAGAGATCATTACGAAGGTAAGACAATTTGAAATGATGCGCTTGCAGATTGAGATAACCAAAAAATCAGATCAGGTGGCTCAACTGCGATATAATGTAGCGCAGAACCGATACCTCATTGGCAAAATTGATATCACAAACCTTAACATTGCGCTCACCGAAAAAGATAGCGCCAAACGCAGCTACCTCGATGCTCTTAAATCTTTTTGGACCGCTTATTATGATTTAAGAATGCTAACTCTTTATGATTTTGCGAATCAAAAGTTGTTGTACATTCCGGAAGAATAATTACTAAAGAGAAACGCCACGTTTCCACGGAATAAAATCATCCTGATTTAATGTAACGGCCTTCGGTTTAATTTTTCCGCTGGCTACCTCGATGATAAAGTCAAGAATTTCTCCGCCTTTTTGTTCTATTGTTTTCTCGCCAGTAATAATTGCTCCGCAATCAATATCAATTATGTCTGGCATTTTTTTAGCCAGTTTCGTATTGGTTGAAAGTTTGATAACGGGTGTAATAGGATTTCCTGTAGGCGTTCCTAACCCCGTAGTAAATAAGATGATGTTGGCTCCGGATCCAGCCATAGCGGTTGTACTTTCTACATCATTGCCCGGTGTGCATAACAAATTCAGACCAGGAGTTTTTACGTATTCGCCATAATCCAATACATCGGTAATCGGAGAGGTACCACCTTTTTTTGCTGCGCCTGCCGATTTCATCGCATCGGTTATCAATCCGTCTTTAATATTTCCGGGCGAGGGATTCATATCAAAACCAGAACCTACCGATTCGGCAGCTTTGGAATACGCACCCATTAACTCGCTGAATCGGTTGGCGATTTGATCATTCGTGGTACGATTGATAAGTTCTTGCTCAACCCCACACAGTTCCGGAAACTCTGATAAAATAGTTGTGCCTCCTAATGCTGCAATCAAATCTGACGTATGACCGATGGCGGGGTTGGCCGAAATACCTGAGAAGCCATCTGAACCACCACACTCTAAACCGATAGTTAATTTACTGAGTGGTGCAGGCTTTCGCTGTTCTTTATTTACTTCTATCAATGCCAGAAAAGTTTCTTTGATTGCTTTAGCCAGCAATTCACTTTCCGTACCCTCCTTTTGTTGCTCCAGTATTATCAAGGGTTTGTTGAAATTTTTGTTTAAGCGCGCAAGACTGCTTCTAAGAATATCGGCTTGCGCATGTTGGCAACCGAGACTCAAGATCGTTCCTCCGGCTACATTCGGATTATTGAGATAGCCGGCAAACAAAGCGCACAAAGCATCGGAGTCTTGCCGTGTACCACCACAGCCGCCTTCGTGCGTAAGAAATTTTATCCCATCAAGGTTTTCGAAAATTTTTGATTTTGGTTTATTAC
>JAGPBO010000152.1 GCA_018063305.1 Cyclobacteriaceae bacterium | reverse complement strand
ACCACCTGCTGATCTTCTGGAGTAATTACCTCACCTTCGCCAAAGCGAAAGGTTTTGAATTGAGTAAAGTCCAGCTTTTTATCATACTCCACTTTTATATCTTGACCGTATGACACGGAAGCAATAAGCAAAACGAAAAGGAACCATTGTATTTTCATATAACAAAGATAATTAAAATTAACTCCGTGGGTGAAACTCCTGAATCACCTGCCGCAAATAATCCCGATCCAAATGAGTATAAATTTCTGTAGTCGTAATCGATTCATGACCCAACATCTCCTGTACAGCCCGCAAGTCGGCACCGCCTTCAATTAAGTGCGTAGCAAAAGAATGCCGAAAGGTATGCGGACTAATTATTTTATTAAGCGAAATTTTAAGTGCAAGTTCTTTGATGATCATAAAAACCATCACGCGCGTTAGTTTCTTTCCTCTCCGGTTTAAAAAAACATGACTCTCCGCTCCTTTTTGAACCGGAACATGGATCCGGATTTCCTCCATATAAATCTTGATATACTTTAGCGCATCCTTTCCGATAGGAACCAATCGTTCCTTGTTTCCCTTTCCAATCACACGAAGGAAGCCGAGATCAAAATAAATATTGGCCAGTTTTAATTCGACCAACTCCGATACCCGCAAACCAGATGAATACAGTACCTCCAGCATGGCCCGGTTGCGCCCACCTTCCGGTTTTGACAAATCGATGGCTTCCAACATTTTCACTATCTCATCATACGAAAGCGTGTCTGGAAGTTTGCGGCCCAGTTTGGGTCCTTCCAAAAGTGCGGTCGGGTCTTTTGTAATCAACTCTTCAAAAAGTAAATACTTATAAAACGCTTTAATACCCGACAGTATTCTGGCCTGACTAAAGGCACTAATACCCAGTTCGCTAATGTATTGCAGGAATTGCTGAAGATGTTTGGAAGAAATGACGAAGGGACTCAATCCTTCAAATTTCATCTCAATAAATTGAGCCAGCTTTTCAACATCGCGCACATAAGCCTGAATTGAATTAGGTGAAAGCGAACGCTCCAATTTCAAATAACTTCCATAATGCTTAATATGACTCTCCCAGTTCTTCACGCAACAAATGTGCGAATTATTTTCATGCGGCATATAGGAACCCAAACTCTCAATCCATTTAAAAATAATATACCTGAACTTAACTATTACTAATTTTGGCTGTACCTTCGAAACATGAAAATTCAAATCATTAATGGCCCAAACCTGAACTTGCTGGGAAAGCGCGAGCCAGAAACTTATGGGAATCAAACTTTTGAAGAATATTTCGCAACCCTTAAAAATCGATTTCCCAAAATTGAACTAGCCTATTACCAATCCAATGTAGAAGGAGAATTAGTTAATAAGCTTCACGAAGTAGGCTTTAGCGTTGATGCCATCATTTTGAATGCCGGAGCTTATACTCACACTTCAGTTGCGCTTCACGATGCCATCGCGGCTATTAAGACTCCCGTGGTGGAAGTTCATATTTCCAATGTATATGCTCGCGAAGAGTTCAGGCACAAGAGCCTTATTACCTCAAAGTGCATTGGCCTAATTACCGGTTTTGGTATGGAGGGTTATGCCATGGCTATTCAATACATTCAAAAAACATGATCTCTTTTTATCCAGGTCCCTCACGTGTTTATGACGAGGTACCTAAGTATGTGAAAGCTGCACAGGCGAAGGGGATTCTGAGCATGAACCATCGCAGTGAGGAGTTCATGAATCTGTGTGAGGAAACCGTAACCCTGCTGAAATCAAAACTCAATATCCCCGATTCCTATAAAATTTTCTTTACTTCCTCAGCCACCGAATGCTGGGAAATTATTGCACAGTCTATCATTGTAAACGGTAGCCTTCACATCTTTAACGGTGCGTTTGGCGAAAAATGGTTTGACTACACCAAGCGACTTGTTCCCGGTGCACAAGCTTTTCAATTCGATGCTGAAAGTAAACTTAATACAAGAAGTCTTCCGTTGATAAATCAGGAAGTAATATGCATCACGCAAAACGAGACCAGCAATGGTACCGAAGTTAACAATTCCATTATTGCGTCTATTAAGAAAAAAAGTCCACGCGCCATACTAGCTATAGACGCTACTTCTTCCATGGCAGGCGTTGAACTAAACTTTAATTCGGCAGACGTTTGGTTTGCCTCTGTGCAGAAATGCTTTGGCTTGCCGGCAGGACTGGCTATTATGGCTTGTTCCCCACAGGCCATCCAGTACATGGCATCTAAAAACGAAAGAAATCATTACAATAGTTTGTCCTTTATAAATGAGATGATGGATAAATGGCAAACTGCTTACACGCCTAATGTTCTTGGAATCTATTTGCTCATGCGCACGATGAAAAAAAGAAAATCCATTGAACAGACTCATCAAAAAATAAAATTACGATTTGAAGGGTGGCAAAAATTCTTTCGAGGATCCAAAAAAATAAAGCTCCACATTAAAAATCAGGGCGTGCGATCGTTAACCGTACTTACCTTAACCGCCAAACCCGAACTTATTGAAGAGATTAAGATGCGCGCAAAAGCAAAGGGTCTTTTAGTAGGCAATGGCTATGGCGAATTAAAAAACGATACGTTTCGAATTGCTAATTTCCCTGCGATTAAAAAAACAGAGATCAGGCAGCTTCAGAAGTTTCTGATTTCTTATTTATAGTTTATTTATAGTCCATCAAATAAGTCCTAATTCCATACTTAAGCTGTCAGCGATGTACTCCTGGCGTTGGCAATACTCATTCACCAACCTTATCGTTTCTTCACTATCAAAAGCATTTTGAATCTTCATGTAAAGTTTTTTTAATTGCTCATGCGCTGCACGTAAGGTAATCCTTTGAGATTCATTGATAGAGATTTTTGTTTGGCCGATCAGTGCTTCAACTTGCTTTATTTTTAATTCGGCTTGTTCAACGCGTTTCTTCAATACTCTTTTAGTCATGACTTGGTAGGTTTATGGTTACAACTTGGTGTTAGAAAATTGCATGCCACACCATCGATATTAACTGCAATACTTCTTTTTACGGATTTCTTTAGAGTGCGGACATAAAAATTGGGAAAAGAATTCCACAAATACAGTGGCATAGGTCTACACTTGAATCAACCATAATAAAAATGACCTTTTCTATACTTGTTTCACTACTATCAGGCTGGAAGAATTTGCGGCAGGAACACCAACGATGCCATCTACATTGCCGTCTTCCTGAATGAAAATAAATTCTCTACTGTTCGTAAGTGGAAATTGTACACTGCTTCAATACAATAAAATCAAATCGATTTTTAAGAATAACCGAAACAGAATTGCTGGCAGGCACTACTTCCGTGAACAAAGTGAGTGGCGCATCCGAATGCCTGATGTTAAACTTTTTAAAGGCATCTACTATTTCTGTTTCATCAAAAATTATTTCTGTTTGAAGTTTCTTTTGGGAATCGCTCGTCCAATCCCAGACAATACGTTTTGGAGTGGTTTGATGAAGGTTCCATCTATTGGCTGCAGTTTCTGAAATATGGTATTCAGCAGAACCATCAAAGTAGCTGATCAACACTCCTGAAACACGAGTTTCTAAAGTGTTGGCAATAGATAATGAATACACCTTTCTGTAATCATCCTCGTATTTCCCTTTCCAACCAAAAGGGATTGCAGCAATTTTTCTTTGATCTGGATCGAGTGCATCGTCAAGAGCCGAGGCAATATACTCTTCCCTCGATTTATCCAGCCCTCCAGAAAATTTTTGCCAGTCATAGTCCACAGGATTTGCCTTGAAGAAACCGATCTCGGTAGTTATTTGTCCGCCCTTTGCCCACACGGCCACATACCCACCGGGCGCAAAGCCAACTACAATCCTATCATAATGCCCGGGCTGCCTGTCGTTAGGGTCAATAAAGCTTTCGTTAAAAAGTTTTGTCAGTATGTCTTTTGGCAGCACAAAATCTCCCTGATAAAATTCATTTTCCACATAAGAAAACCAAAGTACCTGGAGAGATTCTGGCATTGGTTTATTGTCATCTCCCACGATATGAATTTGACCTATTGCTCCCCAGCCATTAGCCATATCGCTGCCGGAAGGAACATCGACAGTAGAATGATTATTCAGTAAAAGCTTTGCCGAAACAATATTTATCGGATATAATTCTGGAGCGCATTCTGTAGGATACCATTCAAATTTTTTACTCATAGAATTTTGACAACTAAAAGTGAAGAGAAACAGGGTTCCATAAATGAATTGAATGATAAGCTTCATCTGACAGATACTTTTATCTCGCGTATAGGGACAATTCAAATTTGGGCAACAAGTACGGATTTAAATAAAAAATAAGTAACTAATTTAAATACTTCCTCCATTCACCTTGTTGGGATTTCGATTTAACAGAGTACAAACCAAGAGCAAGCAGAGGGGAAGTAAGATGCTTACACTTTTTAGGAACAATCAAAATTCCCTTATCCCATCCACCAAAATTCTATTAACTTTACGCCCTCAATTTTTACTATGAATTTTAAAGATATATTTTCCGTCTCGCTTATTCTCTTCTCTGTGATCGATATCATCGGCTCGATACCCTTCATCATTCAGATAAAAAAGAGAGAAGGTAGAATCTACGCAGAAAAGGCAACGCTTATCTCGGCCGCACTCATGGTCGTCTTTCTTTATCTCGGCCAATCCATTCTTAATCTTTTTGGTTTAGATGTAGCCTCTTTTGCAGTAGCCGGAGCCATCGTGATTTTTATTGTAGCCATGGAAATGCTTTTAGGCATAACCTTAATCAAAGATGATCCGGATGTAAAAGGTTCAGGATCTATTGTTCCCTTAGCATTTCCATTAATTGCGGGTGCGGGTACGCTCACAACCATTCTTTCGCTACGGGCTGTTTATGAAGTGCAAAATGTACTGATTGGTATTTTGGTAAACCTCATCTTTGTCTACCTCGTCCTTCGATCGGTTTCCTGGCTTGAACGCGTAATTGGTAAAACCGGCTTTGCTATTTTGCGAAGAGTCTTTGGTGTCATTCTACTTGCCATTGCTGTTAAAATCTTAAAAACAAATTTATTTCCGCTATGATCCGGATTTACACCGATGGCGCTGCGCAGGGTAATCCCGGGCCCGGTGGCTATGGTACAATCTTAAAATTCAACCATCATACAAAAGAACTTTCCAATGGCTATCGGTTAACGACCAACAACCGCATGGAACTATTAGCAGTGATTGCCGGACTGGAAGCAATTAAAAGTTTAGGCATACCCGTTACTATTTATTCCGATTCGAAATATGTGGTGGATGCCGTAGAGAAAGGATGGATATGGGGTTGGCAAAAAAAGAACTTTGCAAAAAAGGCAAATGAAGATTTGTGGCAGCGCTACATTCCACTTCATCATCGGTATAAACCAAAATTTATTTGGATAAAAGGCCATGCTGGCCATCCGGAAAATGAACGCTGCGACCAATTGGCTGTAAGCGCAGCGCTCGATGGCGATTTAGGAATTGATACCTGGTACGAAAACAATCGCACAGAATAGATATTATTGTGATTAAACCGAAACCTGTATATTTATCCCAAAATTATTATTAAAATAAATGCTAATAATAATTTTGCCCTTTGGGTGACGAATACTGACGCCATCGTCAGTATTGTCAGGATTAACCCTGACATTGAAAATGAAAGGAACTCTTATAATTTGTGGGAAGGTGTAATTATTCATTTTCAATCGTCAGCACGTAGTGCAAAAAAGTTTAAACACATTTGATTTGTCTACCGAGCCCGTTGCTATTCATTTTTCTTCTGCCAGCCTCAATGCGCTCAATATTTGTTTAGCCATCATCATGTTCGGTGTGGCGTTGGATATCAAGTGGACGCATTTTGCCGAATTGGTAAAACAGAAAAAGATAGTAGCTACCGGATTATTTTCACAATTTATATTACTCCCTCTCATTACAGTATTGCTAATCGCCATTCTACCTATCAGTCCGGGAATTGCCTTGGGGATGCTACTGGTTGCCTGTTGCCCAGGAGGCAATGTATCTAATTTTTTCACTCAACTTGCGCGGGGTCATGTGGCGTTATCGGTTACCCTAACAGCCTTTTCATCTTTGTTGGCGTTTATAATTACTCCGGTCAGTTTCTTTCTTTGGTCTTCCTTGTTTCCTTCGCTGGCTGCCGAGGTCCGCACGTTTGAAATTGATTTCACCTCGCTCATTATTAACATGGTATCCATCCTGTTTGTACCGTTGGTGTTGGGTATGTGGGTGTCCGCACGTTTTCCCTCGTTCAGCAAAAAAATTGCTAGCCCTATCCGAATAATTTCGATGCTTATGTTAACGGGATTCATTGCTGTCGCTGTTCTCAACAATCAGGAAGGATTTGCAGCCAACCTAAGCGAAGTTTTTTGGATTGTTCTTCTTCATAACGGAAGCGCTTTGGCAGGTGCTTATTTTTTCAGCGCAGCGCTTAAGAATGATGAGGCTGTAAACCGCACGGTCGCCATCGAAACAGGTATTCAAAATTCAGGCTTGGGGTTAATCCTTATTTTTAATTTCTTTGATGGTAATACAGCGATGGCCGTTGTAGCAGCCTGGTGGGGTGTCTGGCATTTGATCTCCGGTTTTACTTTTGCTGCATTTTTTCGAAGCAGACCAACCCACCAAGTAGTTCAATCTTGATTGTAAAAATGTGATTCAAAAAATTATTTATCACGTACTAAAAAATTATTGTCGCTTTTCCTTGCGATTTTACTTCAGGCAGTGGCAAATACATAAATACGCGCCTATAGCGGATGGGCCGGTAATCTTTGTAGCAAATCACCAAAATGCTTTTTTAGATGCCATTCTCCTGATTTGCAGTTCGCATCGAAAACCATGGGCGCTAACCCGTTCTGGTGTTTTTGAAAAGCCCTTAGCACGCAAATTCTTAACAACCATCCACATGCTGCCTGTCTATCGCTTTCGTGATGGTTTTAGTACGCTTCGAAAAAATGATGAGATGATTGAAACTTGCGCAAACCTTTTACATACAGGTAAGTGTCTTTTGGTTTTTGGCGAGGGCAATCACAATGATCAATTGTCCTTACGGCCGCTTCAGAAAGGATTTGCCCGCATTGCTGTGGCCGCAGAAGAAAAAAATAATTGGAAGCTGGGTGTAAAGATTGTCCCCGTTGGTTTGCAATATGAGTCGCACGGTGATTTTCGTTCGCGTGTACTGGTAAGTTTTGGAGCTCCTTTTTTAGTAAATCAAATTGCCAACTCATCCAAAACATTACAAGAAAACATAGATAGTCTTATTAAGGTAACAGCCGATTCCTTTGATCCTTTGATTCTGCATATCAACTCCGATCAGTATGAAAGACGGCTGGCCTACTTTCAGGCAAACCGGCAAATAAAAACTGATCTGCTGGAACAACTAAAGGCCGATCAAAAGGTGGTCGATCAGGCAAACCTAGAAATAGAAGTTATAGCTAAACCAGCCCGCAAGAACACGAAATGGTTAAACCCCATTTACCTTTATCAAAAGGTGAATCACATTTTTCCCACACTTATTGTTAATTGGATGCTGCGAACGAAAGTTAAAGACCCCCAATTTATTGGCTCAGTAAAATTTGCCTCAGGATTAGTGCTGATCCCATTCTTCTATATAGTCCAAACCGGAATTTGTTTTCTACTCTCGGGGTCAGCAGCTATCTCAGCTATTTACTTTGTATCGCTTCCACTAAGTATAATCTTACGAAGATCTTAAGATTCCCGCTCAACTAAACGGATGTTGAATTCCTGTAGTTCTTTCAGCACCGGATCATAAATTTCTTTCAATACTGGTAGTACAACACCTCTGGCTTTAATTTTTCCTTCCAGTAAAAGTTTCGTAGCAATCGCCAAGGGTAGGCCTACGGTTTTGGCCATGGCTGTATTCGTTTCATTTTCTCCGGTCGCGATAAGGTGTGCCTGAATCTCCTTTTGCACACCATCTTTTAAAAAACGAAAGCGATGCCACATCACAATTAAATCCTTATCGCCTGGCTTAAGCTTCCATCGTTTATTTAGAATATGTTCCAGCAGCTGGGCCGGTGTGCCCTTGGAGATTCCTATCAACTCGTCTGAAAAGAAGCCACTCCATTGAAGCTTAGCAAACGTATCGCTGCCCGGTGTTAAATTAAAAACCTTACAAATCTTTTCTTCTACCGAATCGGTAGGATGGTACGCAAGAAAAGAATTTAAAAAATCCCGGTGCGACAGGGTGCTTACGCTTTCCATCTGATAGGTGTCCTCGCAACAACCTAATTGCACCAAAATATTCCATGAATTACAAAAACCTTTATTGCGCAAAGTGCCGCGCAACATTGTTTTAATTCCTTGCAAACCATACGTTTCTAAATACTTTAACGAATCACGATTTGCATACCCCTCGTAATCGCCAAAGCCTGGAACAACCACCGGAGTTGTTTGTGCAAAAAGCCTTTGATACGGTATAAATTTGAACTGCCCCTCTTGCAAGAACTTTGCTGTGCCCTGCCCTGCCATCACCACGTTGCGCGGGTTCCAGGTGAATTTATAGCGCCATGGATTTTGTGGATCTGTATCGGGCGCAATTAAGCCTCCGGTAAAAGATTCGAAAGAAGTAAGTATGCCCCCCTGATTTTTAATCTTATCGATCACCTGCATGCCACTCATATGATCGATCCCCGGATCTAATCCACATTCATTTAAAAATAACAGATTCTTTTGCTTTGCCCGCTCATCGAACAACTTCATTTCTTCTGATACATAACTGGCTGTTAAAAAATGCTTTCCTTCATCAAGACAGATGGAAGCAGCAATGGGATGCAAGTGGGCCGGCAGAAGCGAAACAACAAGATGATTGGACTGAATGACCTTTCGGCTTTCTTCCTTATTATCAATATTAAATTCTATGGCTTTGCCATATGCAAATCCGGCAATACGATCCTTAGCCTGAGTCAACGAAATGTCGCCTACGGTAATCGTCCAGTGATGCTGTTCGGCCCGCTGTAATAAGTAGGTTATTAGTGAAGAGGAAGATCGGCCTGCACCAAGAATAAGTATATCTTTGTGTTCCATATATTTTAAAGAAAACATAAAATAAGTGAATTAGATGATATTATTTCCGAACCTTAAGAAGGTTTATTATCTTTCTAATTCGTGAAACCACCCATCGTATGAAGGGATTTGAGATTTTTAAATCAATCGATGAACTTGACAC
>JAGPBO010000008.1 GCA_018063305.1 Cyclobacteriaceae bacterium | reverse complement strand
TAACTGATCTATCAAACGCCCGGCCCGGTTATATCCCAATTTTAATTTGCGTTGAATCAGAGAGGTACTTCCTTGCTGATGTTGAACCAACAATCGGGCAGCCTCTTCAAACAAGGCATCGCGCTCCGACAAATCTACAGACGAGGCTCCACCATCATCTTCACCTTCAAACTCAGGCAGCATGTAGGCGGAATCGTACCCACGCTGCGAGCCAATAAAATCGCAGATTCGTTCTATCTCAGGCGTATCAACAAACGGACTTTGTAAGCGAACTATTTCTGAACCGGTGGAAAGCAACATATCGCCTTGCCCGATTAATTGATCGGCACCGCCCGTATCTAAAATTGTACGCGAGTCAATCTTAGAAGTAACTCTAAAAGATAACCGAGCCGGAAAGTTTGCTTTAATTACACCTGTGATAACATTCACAGATGGTCGCTGGGTGGCAAGAACCAAGTGAATTCCAATTGCACGTGCCAACTGAGCAAGTCGCGCGATCGGTGTTTCCACCTCTTTCCCTGCTGTCATCATTAAATCGGCCAACTCATCGATTACTAAAACTATGTATGGTAAAAACCGATGCCCTTCTTTAGGATTCAGTTTGCGTGCTACAAATTTTGTGTTGTACTCTTTTATATTTTTGACACCGGCATCTTTTAAAATTTCGTAGCGGTTTTCCATCTCAATACACAATGAGTTGAGTGTATGCACAACTTTCTTCGTATCCGTGATAATCGCCTCTTCGCTATTTGGAAGTTTTGCGAGATAATGTCTTTCTATTTTACTAAACAAAGACATTTCAACTTTTTTCGGATCGACCAAAACAAACTTGAGCTGACTGGGATGCTTTTTATATAAGAGTGATGCTAAAATTACATTGAGTCCTACTGACTTGCCCTGGCCGGTTGCACCCGCGACCAGCAAGTGCGGCATCTTAGTGAGATCAATCACCATCAACTCATTTGAAATCGTTTTGCCAATAGCAATAGGAAGATCCTTATCTGTCTTTTGAAAACGCTCCGATGCCAACACAGATCGAATACCAACCATCTCGCGATTTTTATTTGGCACTTCAATACCTATTGTTCCCTTTCCGGGGATAGGCGCAATAATCCGAATACCAAGTGCTGATAGACTTAGCGCAATATCATCTTCCAGGTTCTTAATTCGCGAAATTTTTACACCAGCCTCCGGAACAATTTCATATAAGGTTACTGTAGGACCAATAGTTGCTTTGATGCTTTGAATTCCAATTTTGAAATTGGTGAGCGTACTTAATATCCGGTCTTTATTTTGCGTGAGCTCATCTTGAGTTACCTGAACTTTGCTGGCTTCATACTCATTGAGTAACTCAAGCGTTGGAAATTTATAGCTACTTAAATCCATGGTTGGATCGTAAACCCCTTTTGCTTCTACCAACTGTTCTGCTATAACATCCGTATCTGACTTGGCTTCTTCAATGATAAAAATAGGCTCGGCAGTTTTTTCAACCCTTTGCTTTTTAGTTTCGATCTCAAGTGGCAATTCGGTAGCAACAACGGGTATTTCCTCTGCTTCATTTTTTAAAACCAACTCAGGCTCGGGTTCGTTTGCATCAACCGGCCAATTATCCTGATCATCGGTATACGTTGGTTTAATGATCAAGTCATCTTCGGGCAGCAAAGCATCGTTGCCCATGGGTTTAGGATCTTTAACCTGAAACGCATTGATGGCCGTTACATTAAAATAATAAATGATGAAGATGAGCAGAGTCAATACAAGAATCAGGAATGTTCCCCAGCCAAAGAGTCCATCAGAAATTTTTGCGAGCTCGTAACCAAGACCGCCACTGATAAAACCTATTTCACTCACTCCGGCCATGTAATGCGTAATGTAGCCGAGCAATAAACTCAACCATAATCCGGCAAAGACCGAAAGGATAAATGCTGAAAAAATGGAAACGAGCTCTCTTTTAAAAACCAGTTTAAACCCTACGAAGAATAAAAGTGGGGGGATAAAGAAAGCGGAAATCCCTAACCATTTGAATATGAGAAAATGTGAAGTGACAGCACCATACAGCCCTAACCAGTTATTGGCTTCCTTGCCGGATTCAACAATGTTCGTGTTCCATAAAGCTTCCACCACACTTTGATCGGCCTTACCCGTGAACAAGTACGAAAGAAAAGCGGTGAAAAGGTAAAGCGAAGTGATCAACAGAAAAAAACCAAACGCTAAAGCGAATCGCGGATCTCTAAAAAAATCAAGATTGAATCTAAATTTTGATTTACTTGACTTTGATTTTTTTTCCTTTTCGGGTTTCTTGAAGGTATTGGATTTGTACGTGTTTTCTGCCATTAGTTTAAAAAGTACTCAAAGCTAATAAAAACCGGTAAAAAACGTAAAATTCATTCCTACTATACAACACAGGTGCCACCTGTTGGAAGCTCATGACAATCGGTAGTATTTACAAGGGTACGAGATGTTGTTTTTAAGGTTGATGATTATCACAACATCAACAACGTATTTAAAGGTGAAAACAAAAATGGAAATCCGCTTCCCTCCGGTATCTATTTCTACAAAATTGAATTTACCAATGGTAAAGAATCACTCTCAGGATACCTGACCCTGAAACGATAAAAAATCTGACCAAAATTGTGTTATCTTAAGGTCGTTGTTTAACCTGACAACGCATGATAAGTTCTTGTACTAATGAATATGAAGTTTTGAAAAAGTGCTTTCAAATATTGATCCTATTACTTTGCTCATGGACGGTTTCAGCCCAAAGTAAATACATTGATAGCCTGCAACAAATTGTTGGTCTACAAAAACATGATACTACCGAGATGCATGCCCTTCTCGAATTATCAAATGAATTTCTTAGAAGAGATTTATTAAAAGTAAAGCACTTTACAAATCAATTAATTTCGATTGCTAAGAATAAGAACGAGGCAAGGTGGTTGAGCTATGGATACAACTACAAGGTAACGTATTATCAACAGATTGGAATTGTTGATAGTGCTAAGTATTTCCTGTCATTATCAGAAAAAGTAGTACGAGAGAATCCATCAAATTATAAGATGCAGTATAATTTCAATCAAACGGCAAGTTTGTTTTATAAAAACAATGGAGAAAACAAACGAGCGTTGCCCTATATGCTTGAAAATTTGAAAAACTGGAAGCATGAAGATGAACACAAGGCCGGCCAATTGCTAAACCTTGGTAATTTATATTTCAACTTGGGTGATTATAAAAATGCTACCACTTCACACCTTCAAAGTTTGCAATTATTTGAAACGCTAAAAAATAAACGCGGTCTTTCCTTTTGCTTTCAAAGTTTGGGTAATGACTTTTTTAAAACTGGTCAGTTTAGCAAGGCGGAAACTTATTATCAAAAATCACTTAAGCTAAAAGAAGAGCTTGCCGATAAACGCGGCCTCATTAATGTAAGGGTAAGCCTTGGGGATGTTTACAAAGAAAAAAAACAATATTCACGTGCTGAAGAATATTATCTACTTGGCCTTGCTACTTCGCGGGAAATGAAATTGATGCTGGAAGAAGCCCGGTGTCAAAATCAGTTAGGGTTATTATATAAACAGATGGGGGAATCTTTAAAATCAAAAACTGCGTTAACCGATGGGCTTACTCTTGCAAGAAAAGGTGGCGACAGTTCATTGAGCGCCATAGTCAATTCAGAATTAATTGGATTGGCCATTGAAGAAAAGAAAGAAAAGATGGCCGAAAGCACGTTACTTTCTAATCTTAACACTCATATCCAATCGGGTGACCGAAATAGTGAAGCTGCTGAGTATTCGCATCTTGCTGAATACTACGCAGCAAACAGAGAATTTGATAAAGCATTCGAATACCTTAAAAAACATGAACAATTAAAGGATAGCGTGGAAGGCCACACTGTGCTACTTCAGATAAAAGCACTCGAAGAGCAGTATCAAAGTGAGAAAAAAGAAAAGGAAATTGCCTTATTAAAGAAAGATCAGGAATTACAGGCATTGGCCTTAAGCCGGGAGCGAACCAATGTAGTGCTCATTGCCTTCGCGTTATTTTCTGTTCTTATTATAAGCGTTCTTTTAGTCAATCGCTATCGCGTAAAGAATAGAACTATTAGACTAATAGAACTTGAACGCATGCGCAACACCATTGCCCGCGATTTACATGACGACATTGGCTCCACCCTTTCCAGTATAAATATTATGAGCCAATTAGCATTGAATGAAAATGGAAATGCCAGTCAACATTTGAAAAAAATTGTCACGCACTCGGCTCAAATGATGGAAAACATGAGTGACATTGTTTGGTCTATCAATCCCAAAAATGATTTGGCTGAGCAAATGGTTTTTAAAATGAAAGAGTTTGCAGCTGAAATATTAGAACCAGCAGGCATAAATTATTCCTTCCAGGTTCAGGATTCTGTTGAAGCCCTGAAACTTGATTCAGAAAAAAGGAAGAATCTTTTTTTGATCTTTAAAGAAGCTATAAACAACGCAGCCAAATACAGCCAGGGCACTGAAGTTACCATTAACCTTTCCATTCAATCAGGTCATTTACATCTTGAAGTTATAGACAATGGAAAAGGTTTTGATAAAGATGAACCTAAAAGTGGCAATGGCTTGTCTAACATGAAAGATAGGGCTGCTGCTATTACAGGTGTTCTTCAATACAGCACAGAGCCAGGAAAGGGTACAAAAATCTTACTGGCTGTACCCATCACATGATTAGGGTATTTTTAAAAATCGAGATTATTTTCTGCTTTGTCATATAATGAAAACACTTTCCGTTTTAATCTTTGAAGATAATGCCCTGCTTCGCGAAAGCATCAGCAGTTTGATAACTGCGAAAGAAGGCATGGAATTATTAGGGGCATTCGAAAATGTGCTCTCCGTAAAAGACAAGGTGACGACACATAAGCCTGATCTGATTCTAATGGATATTGATATGCCAGGCATGAGCGGTATTGAAGCCGTGAAAGAGATTAGGCAATCAAATCTTCAAACTCCCATCATTATGCTTACGGTGTTTGATGACAACATGCATGTACTGGATGCGATTCGAGCCGGGGCTTCTGGCTATTTATTAAAGAAGCATCTATCAACTAAGCTTTACGATTCCATTGAAGAGGTACTTGCTGGCGGAGCACCCATGAGCCCCAGTGTGGCCCGGATGGTCATTGCATCGATGCATCAAAAACCACAATTAGAAAATGCATACCAACTCACTTCACGCGAAAAAGAAATTTTGACTTCGCTGAGTAAAGGCAACAGTTATAAATTAATTGCTGTTCAGTTTGAGATTAGTATTGACACTGTGCGCACACACATTAAAAAAATCTACGAGAAATTGCATGTGCACTCACAAACCGAAGCAGTGAGTAAGGCTATTAATGAAAAGTTGGTGTAATGGTTTATATCTATATATAGAAAGTTAAATGCCATATAAATGGAAAATTTAGCTGCTCAAATTCCCTACTGGACTATTTATAAAAAAATTGCATTCCGTTTTGCCTTTATATTTCTTATCCTGTTTATAGTATTCCTCGATTACTACAGTAATTTTCTTACAGATATACTATATGAATTTGCGCAATTATATAAGCTTTCAGATATAGCCGTTTTTGGAGCAGGTAAATATCTATTTCATATTCCATATACTATTATAAAACCTGTTTGGGGTGACCATAGTGATAGTACCTACATTTATTTGCTCTATTTTTTGATGATTGCAACTGCAGGGTTTGGAGCTGCTATTTGGAGTGTATTGGACAGGAAGCGAACCCACTATGAGACACTTTATTATTGGCTTACGGTTATCGCCCGTTATTATCTAGCCCTTAACCTATTTGCCTTTGCATTAGAGAAATTTTTTAAAGCTCAGTTTAATGACCTTGGTTTATATGCATTGACCGAAACGTTTGGAGATATGTCGCCAATGGGAATGGCCTACGCTTTTTTTGGATATTCAAATGGTTACAATTATTTCATGGGCATAGTCGAATGTGCAGCATTGCTATTACTTTTCAGAAGGACAATGACCTTTGGTGCCCTTGTTACACTGGGCGCTCTTGCCAACATAATGGCCATTAATTACAATTATGATCTTCATGCCAAAATGTATCCAACGGTTATGTTTGTGATGACCATTTTTCTGTTGCTTCCTCATGCCAACAGAGTAATCAAATTTTTCTTTACCAATCAAGCCACATCCTTAGTAGTTATTAAAGCACCAATATTTAAAAAAAGATGGATGAATATCACAAAAGTGATCTTCAAATTTTTAGTGATCGGTTTTCACATCATATTTTTAACAGTGGTTTATTGGGATGATTATTCCTATGAAAAAAAATCAGCTGAATCAAATTCCAAATTTTACGGAATGTATGATGTTGAAAGCTATGTGGTCAATACCGATACGCTATCGCTTGAAAATCCATTACGATGGAATCAATTCGTCATTGGAGGCAATCTTGAGAGAGTTCGTTTGAAAAGTGATAGCATTTTATTCATGAATGTATCGTTTGAAAAGAAGGAAATTTTGGTTTATAGAGATAAAATGGAATTACAAATTAACAAGAATGAGATAAATGAAGCGTATGACTACAAAGTCAACATGGATTCAATTCTGGTCACTCGGCAAATTAAAAGCAAATTATATTTCGAGTTGTCTGATTCAACTACGCTTCAGTTAAAAGGAAAGGTTAAAAGCGATTCAGTTTTCATAACCGCCCAAAAAAGGCCGCTTAAAATAAAAGATTTCAGGTTGATGAAAAGAGGTTTCCATTGGATAACTGAAGTGCCTTATTTTTATTGACAACAATAGGCCAGCCGCTAACAGGGCTTTTGGGTTCAAGGGCTGATGTGCTTCGTAGTCGCAAATTATTTCGGAAAAAGGGCATAAAGATTTTCAGCTAAGAAATAAAAAATGAAATGGATTATACTATAAAAATCACATATATGAGAATTACTTATGCTATTATCATATTGCTCTTACTTGTAACACACGATTCATTCGCACAATCAACCGCAAGAAAATATCCGGTAACAGAATCACAAGCTTCTGCCATAGTGCAAAAAGCATTAAAGGTATCTCCAGTTATTGACGGGCACAACGATTTATTCGCCTGGTATTTTGGATGCGATTATAAGCGGCTAAAAAAATGTCCGCAAGATATTGCTGATTATCCATTGGATACCATCAGCAAAGGCCAAACTGATATTCCTCGCTGGAGAAAAGGTGGCGTGGGTGGGGTATTACTCAATGTGTTTGCCGATTCATTGAATGATTATCTCGATGCATACGACCTCCTATACAGGTTGGAGAAAGCATATCCAAAAGATTTAAAAGTAGTAGCCACTGCTGCAGACATGCGCACTTCTATGAAGGCAGGCAAAATTACATTACTACCCATGCTGGAAGGTTCCGTACGCTTAGAGAATAAACCATCCTTACTTCGTTCATTTTACAAGCTGGGATTACGGTGTGTAACGTTCGCCTATAAAACCAATGGCCTTGCAGATGGAAGCGATGATGCTCCAAAGCATAACGGCATTTCATCACTCGGTAAAGAAATGGTAGCAGAGATGAACAGACTGGGTGTATTGATTGACATGAGTCATATCTCCGCCAAATCAATGAACGATATTTTAGACATTACGAAAGCACCTGTAATTTTCAGTCATTCCAATGCCAGGGCGTTGTGTGATGTAAACCGAAATGTTTCGGATGATGTATTGAAACGCTTAAAGGAAAACAACGGTATCATCATGCTCACGATGGTGCCTGAATTTACAACGAACGCCATAAAAAACTGGATGAACACAGGGGATGAAGTTTATTACAAAGCCAAAAAAGATTTCCCAGGTAACCGGGATACGGTAAATACAATTATTAGAAAATGGGAAAAAGACAACATCCCTCCTGCTGTTACGGTGACTGATATTGCCGATCATTTTGATTATGTAAAAAAACTTATTGGAGTTGACTACATCGGTATTAGTGGCGATTATGATGGACTCAGCTTCACCATTAAAGGAATGGAGGATGTATCGTGTTATCCGAAACTTTTAGTGGAGTTGGCAAAGCGTGGCTGGACAGAAGTAGAGTTGAGAAAAATTTCTGGAGAAAATTTTCTGCGTGTGTTTGACGAAGTGGAAAGAAAGGCGGCCGCTCTAAATTAGGTACGGACTAGTTGTAGAGAAATCTGCGTAATACAAAGTGGATGAGTTCGTTTTTATTTTAATGATTCAGGTGAGCCCACGCATTTTGATGTTCATCAATCAAGACTAATGTACCATCGGTTTGATAAAGGGAGTAGCTTAAGCCAATCTTTTCGATATTGGAATGTTAACTGTCTTGAATAATTTATAAAAAATAAATTTTTAGTACCGGCAGATATTTACCGCAGGGGTAATCCTTCCGGCAACGGATAGAAGGCCAGACCGCTTGCATACTTCAAGTCTGAACTTGTAATGACTACCTCCGGTATTATTTTTCCCCCACGGGTTAATTGGTCAGCACTTAGCTTTCCTATTTTTCCGGTGGCCAGTGAAGTCCACAACCCACCGTTCTCATCGAACGCAAGAGAATGAAGTAACACGCCTGTAGTGAGTGTAATCTGTACATCGGGTTTAATCGTGGCTGATGTGTTTTGTTGTGAGGAGGGTATCCTGGCAATTACATTCGGGCCAAAGAAGCCTACCCACAAATTACCCTGCTTATCAAATGCCAAAGCCTTTGGTCCGCTCAAGGTTGTTTTAACAGGGGGGTTCGATTCACAAACGATCACTACATCACCTTCTATAGAAGTTGATGAACGTTGCAGGGAATTGGAGTTTACTTTTACAACTGCTTTTTTTTCATCGTGATTGATCCATACGTTTCCTTGCGAATCAAACGCAATATTCTTTACGCCACTTATGCCATTTCCGGAAAGCACAACATCTGCCATTGGCGTACCACTGGTATACAACTTACTCTTTGGTATTCTTGAAATCGTCCCAATCTTTTTTCCATTGCTGATCCAGGCGTTACCATCGGCATCAAACGTAACGCAAGGCGATGGGTCTTTAAGGGTGAGAACAACTTTTGGCAAAACACCATTTTTACTGAGTGAATTCCACTCAAACATTTTTATTGAGTAGGCATCCGCTACCCATAAATTTCCATATCGATCAAAAGCCATTCCATTCGGGCTGGTGGCTTTGTCGGTGAGTTTTGCTGTGGCATTACTCTTTTGATTTGATCGAAGTGCATCTTTATCAAATGCAATAATACGGGTGCTGGTATTGGCAACCGAATTTTGGTTACCCAACCACAGTTTATCGCTGCCGGGCATCAGCTTGTATTTTAGGTTTACGCGCTGGGTGTCGTTCTTCACTGCGATTTTCGTTACCAGATTATCTAACCGAAATGCCTGACTGATGAAGGATTGTCGTTGAATTATAATTTCAGATTTAAATTCATATGTGCCAGAGGCCAGATTGGTGAATGTTTCTGACGTTGAAATTGATTTTGAAAATCCTTGTGGCCCTGCTACGGCAATGGTCTGTGATGATCCGGCAGGGGCACCGGAAACATCTACCTTTAATAACCCTTTTTGTGCGTAAGAAGGGGTAAGTAGAATTACGAAACAGAGTACGAGATACACTATTATGCCCATAGTATTCAATCAGAGGTAGATCAATTAATTCTTTCCATGCTAAAGTTATGATTTATCATTCAATATTGACTAATGATCTGGAATCAAAAATAATTCATCAACTCCAAGAGCCTCTCGGGCTTAAAAGCTGCGCTTTCGGTAATTCATTTTTCAATAATGAAGTTTAGGTAATCATGCATTTAAGTGGGTATTAAGGGCCCTCTAACATTGGCCCCATGCAATTCAATACTTTGTCAATCAAAAGACATTAAAATCTCAAATTGCATCACATCATCATGTGATTTTACGCCTCATTAAATCTGAGCAGATTTGTTACATGAAAAAACTGGTCACACTTTCTATTTTCCTGCTTTACCTAACCCTGGCGCATGCGCAAACTGCATTGCAAGATTCATGGATCACCAATGGTAGGGTGAACAACATCGTTACAGGTGATGGCAAAGTTATGTTAATGGGCGAATTCGACTGGTTTGGTCCGGCCTATCACGGAGGCACAGCAGCGTTTAGCAACACATTGGTGGAAGATGAGAGTTATCCAAAAATTGAAGAAGAGGTTTTAACCGCCATATCGGATGACGCTGGCGGATGGTATGTTGGGATTCAGGATAGAGTAGGAACCTACGAAAGCAAAATTATTCATATCCATGCCGATAAAACAATTGACGAGCTTCCTATTACATTAGGTGAGTCCACGTGGGTTAAAGCACTCGCAAAATCAGGCAACACACTTTATTTCGCGGGTTACTTCCAATCCGTAAACGGAACAACACGCAACAGCGCAGCCGCCATTAACCTTACTAACAACACACTCACCAGCTGGAATCCTAATGTAGACGTAAGCGGAGGAATTAATGTCCTAACCTTTTCCGGAAGCACGATATATGCTGGCGGATCCTTTTCGAACATCGGTGGCCAGCCGCGCACGTATGTAGCCGCGCTAGATGCAACAACCGGTCTGGCTACTTCGTGGAATGTTACCGTAACCGGTAACACACTGGCAGAGGTGAATGCGATACTCGTTAACGCAGGTGTTGTTTATATCGGAGGTTACTTTCAAAACGTAAATGCTGCCGTACCAAGTCGCACAAATTTTGCTGCTGTGAATGCAGCAACTGCAGCACTCGAAACATTTAATCCCAGGCCTGACGGCACTGTAAAAACATTGTTACTGGATGGACCTATGTTATACATGGCAGGTGGTTTCGATCATGTATTGAGTGTTACAAGATTCCGGGTTGCAAGGATTGAACTGGCTACTTCAACGTTAACACCGTTTGAGTTGGTTTTCTTTAGCAACACACACTCAAATTTCTATGGATATGATCAGGTAAATACTGTTGGCATCGATGGCAATAAGCTTTTCATAGGTGGCACGTTCCCCCGTGTAAATGGCGAACAACAGCCACACCTGGCAGCGGTTGATAAAGTAACCGGAGTACTTGAACCGAGTGATGACAAAAAAATCTATGGCGAGGTTAATACGCTTTTGGTAAACGGAGGGTATATTTTTGTCGGAGGGTATATAATAGGACATCTAGGTACAACGATTAAGAACGGTATTGCCGCGCTTGACGAAACCACGGGTGCAGGTATACCCGGATGGACTGATCAAATACCTCCTCCCCCGGAAGATGAATATTACGAAGACTTGGATTTTCATTATCAGGATGGTCGGATGTACTACTATCTCAATATCTCAGACGGTACAACGCTTCTTGGCGCACTCAATTCCGATAACGGCAGTGTAATCAATACTTGGTCCGTAACCGTTAATCATCACCTTAATGCCTGGGCGTTTTCTGACAACACACTTTACCTTGCCGATCAGGGCATCGATGCCATGACAATAAACGGCCAGTCCCGCGAACGATTTGCAGCTGTCGATCTTGAAACAGGAGCTTTGCTTCCTTTCACGATTAACTTCCCGCTTGCGCTGGATGAACATTACATTACTTCATTGGCTGTGTCTAACAATGCACTTTATGTTGCAGGCGCATTTTCGTTCACTAACAATAGTGTTGAGAGAAATAGTTTTGCTGCATGGAATGCCACAACCGGAGCCCTGCTTCCCTGGAGTCCACGCATAGCCGAGTTAGATAATTCAGAAGGCCCTGTTATTGCTGCTTTAACCAGTTCATGGGTTTATCTTATTGGCAACTACCGGGTAAGGCGCGTTCATCCAACCACGGGCGTTTCAGATGATGATTGGGAACCGACCCAAAATGACGTCATTTCCATAGCGGTTCATAACAATTCCGTTTTCGTGGGCGGAAGTTTTTCACCGGGTCTTGTTCATTTGGATGGCACTACCGGCCAGCCCGCAGCGTGGCAACCCGATTTCGAAGATGTTGAAGATAGTGAAGGGTCGATTCGCGCAATAGCAACTGCTGGGGGAAAATTGTTAGTCGGTGGAAATTTCTACTACATTATTAATGGTATTCAGCGATATCATTATGCAGAATATCTGCTTCCAACCAGCACAAACAGTGCACCAACAATCGAAGCTATCGTGCAGTCCGTTCCCATTCAGGGAAGAATTTCAATTTATCTGGCCGATATTGTTACAGATGCAGAAGATAACATTGATTTTTCAACGGCAACTATCCTATCACCTCCTACCAGCGGAGCAACAGCGTATATTGAAGATGGTTACTTGATTATCGATTATGGACAAACTCCTTTTTCAGGAACGGAACGTTTAACCTTACGCGTCTGCGATACCGAAGACGCCTGCACCGAACAGGAAATAACAATCGATACGGCTGGAGATGTTACCGTGTATAACGCTCTTTCTCCAAACAATGATGGCCTGAACGATATATTCTACATTGAATACATCAACTTACTACCAGAAACACAAAGCAACAACGTTTCTATTTACAACCGCTGGGGCGCCAAAGTGTTTGAGGTAAGCGATTATAATAATGATAGCAATGTATTTAAAGGTGTTAATCAAAATGGAGGCGAGCTTCCATCGGGCACTTATTATTATAAGATAGAATTTAATAATGGCCAACCAACTAAAACGGGGTATCTGGCTCTGAAACGCTAAAAATGAATCACATCATCATGTGATGTGAGGGTCTTCAACCATTGCTTATTTTTAGGAATGAGAAATCTTATCGCTTTGATATTGGTATTGCTTGCTTTTGCAGTTCAAGCCCAAATCACCAGTACGTTTGATGCTGATGTCGATGGTTGGACTGCTTTAAATGGCTCTGTGGGCGATCCTGTATACTTTAGCACTGGTGGAAACCCGGGTGGCTATTTGCGCGTGACCGATGGCGCGCCCGCCAATGCAACATACTTTGTAGCGCCTGTCAAATTTTTAGGAAACAAAACAACTTCTTACGAACAGTTTTTGCGATTTGATCTACAGGTATCTGTCGGCACAAAGGCGAGTGCCTCCACTGGTGATATTCAGATAATAGGCTCTTCGTCATCGCTATACTTAAATCTTACTACGCTTCCTGCAACTTTACCCAGCTGGACTTCTTACTCATTAAAGTTGGACGAAACACAAAACTGGAAGTTTAATAGTATTGGTGGTGCTGCCGCAACCAACCAACAAATAAAACAGGTACTAGCAACCATTACTGCACTGCGAATAAATGGCGAGTATATTACTGGCCCAGGAGATACTGGGGGAATTGACAATGTTGTGCTTGAACAACGAATTACTATAGCACCTATCATTACTTCCTTTTCTCCAACTTCAGGAAAGGCAGGCGATATCATTACAATTCAAGGCAATGGATTTGGATCAACACCCTCTGAGAACGTTGTTTCATTCGGTGGACTTGTCGGCATAAAAGGGAGTGTTCAATCAGCAACGGCTACACAGTTAATGGTACAAGTTCCGGAAGGAGTTGTGTATGGCTTTATCACCATTACAAATACTACTTCAGGACTTAGCTCCAGAACAAGTGATCCATTCAGCCCTGTATTTGAAGGAGGTGGCCGAATAATACCTGCTTCATTCTCTACCCGGTTTTCTATAGCTACTATTCAAAATGAAGGTTGGTTTGTTGGTGATATTGATGGCGATGGATGGGATGATTTTGGTGTAGCAAATAATAACGCGGATAATGCGGTTGACATCCATCGCAACCTGGGGCTGGGTGGAACTCTTTCGGCTGCATCATTTGCAGCGAAAGTATCGGTGCCCATTCCTCCGTTGGCAACGGGAGGTACCAACGGAGCCGGGCTTTGGTTTGCCGATCTGGATGGCGATGGGAAACTAGATGCAATAAGTTCTAATAAAATGTTTGTATTTGGTGCAGCCGGATTCATTACCCTTCGAAACATCAGCACACCTGGAAATATTGCTTTTGAAGCACCCGAGTATTGGGCCGGAGTGAGTGATGAAACCCCCATTGCATTAGTAGCCGACCTTGATGGAGATGGCCGACCGGAGATGATTGCTGGCGAAGGCTCGGCCTGTTCGTGCGGCACAGCAAGGGCTATGTGGATTGTCCAAAACATTAGCACACCAGGCAATATCGAGTTTGGAGCTTCACAAAGTGTTTCATTTTTAGTAGATGGTTTTGCAGGCGTAAGCGCGAGCGATCTCGATAATGACGGCAAGCCAGAACTTTTGGTAAGTTGGTTTTTTGGCGACCGGTTTTCAATCATAAAAAACAATTCGACACCAGGGAATATTTCGTTTACTGATCTGGGCACAATAAGCACAGGGCAATACAATCGCGCCCTGAAAGGGGTAGATATAAATCTGGACGGCAAAAACGATTTGATCTGGAAAAAATCCGGAGGCGGAATTTATATCAGACTTAATACCAATTCAGGTGGGCCGCTGGCAATAGCCGATTTCACAACTGAAGTAATTCTAACCAGTGACTTAGGTAGTAACGGTGGATTTTCCATAGTTGATTTTAATGGCGATGGTAAGCCCGATATTGCCTCAACAGACGATGCGGATGTTGGAGTTTATGAAAGTGTTTTTACCGGAGGGGCGTTCAATGCGAATTCATTCATTCCGGCTTACCAAGTGCTAGGCACCGGTGCCAGCTCGGGTGGGCCTGGTGTTGTCGATCTTAATCATGATGGTAAACCCGATTTTATGATGGCGGGTGGTTCTTCCATTACGATTGTTCAAAATCAAAACGTAGCAGCCCCGCATATTTCAGTAAATACGGTAAGTCCGTTAGCTGCCCCTGTGGGGGCAACGGTTACCATTACCGGAAATAATTTTTCAACAACTCCCTCTGATAATAAAGTTTGGTTTGGAGCAGTAGAAGCAAATGTTCTTTCAGCAACTCCAAATTTGATAACAGCACAAGTTCCGCCTGGGGCCAACTATGCACCCGTAAGTGTTACTAAAAATGAATTGACCTCGCGTTATCATTTGCCGTTTCAAACCACCTTTAGTCCGGGTGTAGCCTTTGACAATACACACTTTGCTCCGCCTGTTGCCTTTACACTAACAGGTGCCACCTATGATACGGGTGTCGGAGACCTTAATCATGATGGCAAGCCCGACATTATTGCCCAAGGAGGAGCCAATACCTATGCCTTCCTCAATACACATACCACCGGTCTCATTAGTAGTACCTCGCTTATTCCTGACGACACATTAGCGGGTTCTTCTACCCCCCGATTAGAAGATTTAGATGGCGATGGATACTTAGATGTTATGTCTGTTAATGGTCCCCTTCGAAAAAATAACAGCACGTTATCTGAAATTTCATATCTACCAACAGTAAATGTTCCTCTTGGCGGTAGCATGGTAGACTTCGCTGATTTTAATAATGATGGAAAAACAGACATGACCATTACAACCGATTTAAGCGGTACAGGTGATTTAATTGTGTTGGAAAACAGATCAATTACCACCCCCGGAAATTTTGCGACTGGTGTCTACGGATCATTTTCTGGAAACTTCTTGTTAAACAAACCATCCGCTAACGGAGCCACCATTACGGGAGATTTTGATGGTGATGGATTTGCGGATATTGTTACTACAAATCCAGGTACAGACAATATCAGCATTTATAGAAACGCGGGTGTATTGAAAATTTCTAACGCTCAATTTGAGGCACGTGCAGATGTGGCTGTAGGCGATAATCCAAACCGAATTTACAAAGGTGATTTTGACAGCGATGGAAAACTAGATTTATTGGTTTACCACTGGACAGGTACTTCTACTACCCTACTGATCGTACTACAGAATACGAGCACAGTCGGTAACATTAGCTTTTCAAGAATCGATTTAACGAATCCCAGTGTAACAACCCTTGTTCACATTGCCGATTTAGATGGTGATGGCAGACCAGAAATTCTTACTACAAGTGAAGCCGGAAATCGTTTTTCAATTTTCAAAAATATTCATACCAGCGGTCCACTTACAACTGCTTCATTTGCTGCTCCTTTTAATACCACCGTCACAGCTCCAAGAGGAATTACTACAGCCGATCTTAACCTAGATGGAAAGCCTGAAATCATCATTACTCGTGCAGCCAATCTTTTAGTTGTTTATGAAAATCTGATTCCTGCTACTTCAATTACTATTACGCAACAACCGGCTAGTCCTTTCTATGCGTGCGAAGGTTCAACCACTACACTTAGCACCGATGCAACTGGCACAACCAACATCACGTACCAATGGCAAAAGTTTAATTCGGGAACTTTGATATTTGAAAATCTGGTGAACAACACAACATTTTCCGGAGTTACCACTAAAACTCTTTCTATAGCCAATGTAACCAGTGCTGAAGGTGGTGATTACCGATGTCTCCTTAAGGGTGATCTTGTTGCTGATGTAACCACCAATGTTTCGAATGTTGTTTTCAACAATCTGCCCTCGCCCCCTGATGCAGTGAGTAGCACGAGTTGTGGACCTGGCTCGGTAACGCTTACCGCTTCGGGTGGAAGCCCAGGTGACTATCAATGGTACACCACTTCACCGCTCACTTTAATTAGTGGCGAAACTAATGAAACGTATACAACACCAGTGTTATCTACTTCAACACAATATGCCGTTAGTGTTAGCGGTACTTTTTGCAAAAGTATTCCAGCCAACGCAACTGCGTTCATCAATCCGCTTCCTGCTAAGCCTGTCATTACTTCAAGTGTTACCGCGGTGGGTAATGCGATAACTATTTGTTCCACCACCACATTAACTTTATCAGCACCGGCAGGCTTCACCGATTACCTGTGGTCCGATGGATCGATTACTCCACAGATTTCCGTTACAACAGCAGGCACGTATTCGGTCGTAGTTAAAGATTCTCAAGGATGTTCGAGTTCCGCTTCTGATGGATTAACAGTTACTATAGTAGCGGCTCCGTGCAATAACTCGGCTCCGGTTATCAATACTACTTCTGTGACTACAACCATTGGCGGGCAAACTTCTATTAATCTATTAGATCTGATTTCGGATGCTGATAACAATCTTGTGCCATCTTCCCTTAGCGTTATAGTCCAGCCAGCCAGTGGCGCAACAACAACCATCACCAATGGCATCTTACTCATTGACTACTCTGGAACAAATTTTACGGGTACCGATCAACTGACCATACAGGTGTGCGATGTGTTTGGGGAATGTGTACAGCAACAACTGGAGATAAAAGTAATCGGAGAGCTTGTAATCTACAATGCGGTGTCGCCAAATGGTGATTCTAAAAACGAAATCTTTCGTCTTGAATACATTGATCTTATTCCGGAAACGCAAAACAACAAAGTCACCATTTACAATCGCTGGGGAAGCAAAGTATTTGAGGTTGAGAATTACAATAATAATGATCGGGTATTTAAAGGCCTCAATGAAAATGGCAATGAACTGCCTTCGGGTACTTACTTCTACAAAATCGCTTTTGATAGTGGTAGAAAAAGTGAATCTGGGTATTTGGTATTGAACCATTAGCACTTTAATTCTCCATAACCATGAGTGAATCTATTAATACAATAAATAGGAATTTATTTTATAAAAATGCCTACCTCTATTTTATTCTTGCTATGCTCGTTACTGTTGTTGCTTTTATTCCATCTTATTTCACACGATTAAGAGAAACCGATACTGGCCATCACTTCCACGGCATAACAGCAACCCTTTGGCTCCTGCTCTTCATTGTACAACCATTTTTATATCGAAGAGGATTAATAAAATGGCATAGAAGTATTGGAAAAATTTCTTTCATACTCGTGCCCTTAATCGTTGTTGGCGGGTTGACTATGATACACCGTATGCTGCTAGCAAAAGCCAATTACCCTCCACAGCTACCGTATCAATTAGCCTTCATCGATTTCTTTACGCTTGCACTATTCATTCTATTCTTTGCCCTGGCGATAGTACATCGAAAGAATATTCAACTGCATGCACGCTATATGGTGTGCACGGTGTTGGGGCCATTAATTCCGGCTCTTACTCGTTTTCTTTTCCTGATTCCAGGGATCGATAGCTTTAACAAGTCTCTTAATATGAGTTATGTTCTGATAGAGCTGGTATTGCTTCTCTTGTTATCCGATGATAAACGATCCGGAAAAATTCGATCTCCTTATATAATTGCTATTGGGTTATTCATCACACAACATGTACTCATGAATTTCGCTAAAGAATGGGCATGGTGGCGAATTGCGATGGATTCCTTTTCCAGCTTTTAGCAAGTATGGCTTATGTATTGCTAACTTAAAATCGTACTTCATAAATTTAAAATCATACCTCTCCATCACATGATTATGTGATTTCCATTTACCTCAATACTGAGCACATTTGGATATGAAAAAAATCTACACCTTCATCCTTGTCCTGGCCTCAATTTCAGTGTATAGCCAACAAGATCCGCTCTACTCACAATACCTATTAAACCCGCTTGTTATTAATCCTGCTTACTCAGGATTAAATAATAATTTTAATGTAATGGTAGGCTACCGCACCCAATGGACGGGTTTGGATGGGCAACCTCAAACTTTCAACGTAAGTGCTCATACCTCCTTAGTTAACAATAAAGTGGGTGCCGGCATTTTAGTTACCAACGATCAAATCGGGAATTTGAAAACCACCGAAGCCAATGCAACATTTGCCTACAAGCTGAACTTTGAGGAAAGTACGTTCAGTTTTGGCATGCAGGCTGGGGTGCAAAGTTTTGTAAGCAATTATTCTTCACTTACTATTTTAGATCCCGGTGATCTCGCATTTACCGGAGGTAATCAAGGCACACGTATCAATATGGGTGTGGGCGCAATCTTAAAAAGCGAAAAATATTTTATTGGCTTTTCTGTACCTCGATTACTGCCTACCCATTTTGAAAATGGGGACGCGCAATTTGAATTGTATAATCAACATCTTTATTTAATGGGTGCATATGTACATTATTTGAATGAACATATCCGGCTCAAACCCTCTTTTCTGCTCCGTGGCGTAAAAGGGGCGCCAGCTACTATTGATTTTGCTTTCAATGTAAACTTTAATCAGATGCACACCGTGGGAATTTTCACCCGCAACTTAAATACGTATGGTGTGCTTTTGCAAACAATGCTTGCAGAGAAATATCGCTTCGGGTATGTGTTTGAATTACCTACCAATAAATCGGTTGGCTCTCAATTTACTACGCATGAACTTACGCTAGGTATTCTATTTTCTGCGTTTAGTTTTCATGAGCGATCATTTAGTAATTTTTAAAATGAAGTGGGAATTACAACAATATAGACCGGGTATTCAAAGGCCTTAACGATAATGGAATGAATTGCCTTCGGGTACCTAGCTTCTATAAAATTGCTTTTGCAAAAAAAGCGAATCTGGATATCTGGTTTTGATGCGTTAAATTCATTATTTTAAGTATCTAAGACTGGAACCATATGAAAATGAAATACCTATCTCTGGCTTATATTTTCATTGCAATACTGGTTTTACCATCAAAAACTAAGGCTCAAACTCTTGACTGGGTCGTCAGCACCGGTGCTGCTACAACATTTTCTGGGGGGTATGGCATTGCTCATGATGACCTTGGAAATGTCTATGTAACCGGGCGCTTTACTGGTACCATAGACTTTGATCCCGGAGCGGGCGTTACCAATCTTACCTCTGCCGGGGCCCAGGATACCTACATCACCAAGATGGATGCTGCAGGAAATCTTGTTTGGGCAAAAAGAGTAGGTGGCCCCAATGACGTCTATAGTTTTGATGTGGCCGTTGATGAAGCGGGAAATGTTTATGTCACGGGTGCGTTCTCCGGCACGGCAGACTTTGATCCTGGGCCTGGCACTTTCAACTTATCCTCTATCGGCCTCTTTTTTGATGAAATCTTCGTGTTGAAGCTGGATGTCAATGGGGACTTGGCGTGGGCAAGGAAAATGGGGAGTTCCGATTTTGACTTCGGAAGATCCATTGCCGTGAGTGCGGCCGGCAATGTCTTTACCACCGGTTCCTTCCGCGGAACTGTAGATTTTGATCCGGGTCCTGGAACAAGTCTTCTCACTTCAGCAGCCGGGGGAAATGACATTTTCATTTCCAAGCTTAATTCCTCCGGCAATTTTGTATGGGCCAAACGACTTGGTGGTACTAGCAGCGACACAGGTTACGCAATAACACTTGATGCTGCAGAAAATGTTTACACTACCGGTTCCTTTAGCACAACTGCTGACTTTGATCCTGGTGCTTCCGTATTTAACCTGACAGAAGTAAACAATGGTGACATCTTCATTTCAAAACTTGATCCATCAGGCAACTTTGTCTGGGCCAAAGGAATGGGTGGAACTTCCTCTGACGTTGGTTATGGCATTCAAGTAGACTATGCCGGAAACATCTACACTACCGGCTATTTTCATACCACCGTTGATTTTGATCCCGGACCAGGAACTGCCAGTTTGGTTTCAGCCGGATTCAATGATGCGTTTATCTCTAAACTTGATGCCAACGGGAACTACCAATGGGCAAAAGGCATGGGTGGTATAAGCGATGAAGAAAGTAGCGGCCTTGCCCTTGATGCGTACGGTAATGTTTATGCCACAGGAGGGTTTGAATCTACGGTTGACTTCGACCCGGGCCCTGGCACGTTCAATCTAACTCCCGTGGGATCTGGAGGCGGCTTTGTTGTCAAGCTTGATGAAGCCGGTGATTTTGTATGGGCGCAGGCTTTTGAAGGATCAGGGCGTACTACGCCAGAAGAAATTGATGTGGATATCTACGGGTCAATTTACACCACCGGGCGCTTTAACGGTACCGTTGACTTTGATACAGGGCCTGGGGTATCCAATGCAACGGCAGCAGGATCAAATGATACGTTCATCCATAAAATGCTTCAGGCCGCAACACCGCCAACCATTACTTCCTTTGCGCCAACAATGGGGCCTATAGGTACAACTGTGATTATTGACGGAACAAGCTTTAGGCCAACGCCCTCTAACAACATTGTTTACTTCGGTGCCACGCAAGCAACGGTAACAGTTGCAACTCCAACACAACTTACGGTTACGGTTCCTACAGGAGCTACTTACCAACCGATAACCGTATTAGTAAATGGATTAACAGCTTACTCATCAAAACCATTTGTCGTAACTTTTGCTGATGGCGGTGTTATTGATGCTTGTTCGTTTGCTCCAAAGGCGGATGTTACTACGGGATCAGAACCTTACAGTATTGCAATAGGGGATTTGGACAATGATGGAAAACCTGACTTAGCGCTAGCTAATAAAGTAAGCAATACGGTTTCTGTGTTTAAGAATATAAGTACTCTCGGATCAATAACTCCAGGATCCTTTGCAGCTAAAGTTGATTTCATAACTAATTTAAAACCGTATTACGTTGGCATTCACGATCTGGATGGGGATGGAAAACCAGAATTGATTGTGAGTAACAACGACAGCGACAATGTTTCCATTTACAAAAACACAACCACTACAGGAGTTATCAACGCAAGTTCATTTGCGGCAAAAGTTGATTTTGCTACGGGCGAAAATCCGTGGAACGTAACCATTAATGATTTTGATTTAGATGGCAAACCAGATTTGGCGGTTGTGAATGATGTGAGCAATGACGTGTCCGTACTTAGAAACCAAACCACGACTGGTAGTATCACGGCTGCATCCTTTGCGCCAGCCGTAAACTTTGCAACGGGTTCTTTTCCTATCGGCATTGATAGCAAAGATTTGAATGGAGATGATAAATCAGATTTAGTTGTAACCAATCAAGCAGAGAACTCAATCTCTATATTAAGAAATACCAGTACAGTTGGATCAATTACGGCAACTTCATTTGCTGCCAAAGTGGATCTCGCTGTCGGTTTAGACCCCTATAGTGTATCGATTGGTGACTTGAATGATAATGGAAAGCCTGAGGTGGTGGTGGCGAATTTTAGTTCCGGCACTCTATCTGTATTTGACAACAACAGCACTTCGGGTTCAATTGCATTTTTACCAAAAGTAGATTTTACTTCGGGTGCCGGAGCGTTAGACGTTAAGTTATCTGACATAGATGGTGATGGAAAACCGGATGCAGTTGTCAGCAATGGTGGCAGTCGCATTTCAATTTTGAAAAATCTAAATTCTTCTTCGCCCATTGCCACTGGTTCCTTGTCACCTCCACAAGATTTTACTTCCACGTCAAATCCGTATGGTGTTGCTATTGGAGATATTGATGGCAATGGCAAACCCGATATGGCAGCCACTAATTATAACGGAAGTACAGTTTCCATTTTACGGAACACAGTTTCTTCACTCCCTACGTTCACTGGTGGATCGTTCGGCCCAACGAGTGGGCCTGTTGGCACTGTAGTTACACTGACAGGAACAAATTTTAGCACTACTCCGCTAAACAATACCATTACATTTAATGGTGTGCCCGCGTTGGTAACGGCCAGCAGTTCTACAAATATTACAGCCATTGTTCCTGTCGGTGCCACAACGGGTTCTATCTCTATTGAAATAGGATGTGTTAAGGCATTCACTGTTCTTCCGTTTACTGTAACGGGTGGAAACACTATTGCCATTACACAACAACCTGGCTTTACATATGCCTGCGAAGGATCAACGGCAACATTTTCTGTTGATGCTACGGGTACTACTAACATTGCCTATAAATGGCAAAAGTTTGATGGCTCGGATTTTACAGACATCAATGACGGTAGTGAATATTCAGGTACAACAACAAAAAGTTTAAGTATAAATACAACGGTAACGGGCTTTGGGGGCAACGGTCAATATCAATGCCGTGTCAATGGAGATGGCGCACCCGAAGTAATTTCTAACGCAGCTCAACTAACCATTAACGGACTACCTTCGCCACCCGATGTGGTGAGTACCAGTAGTTGTGGACCCGGTTCGATAACGCTTACCGCTTCGGGCGGAAGCCCGGGTAATTATCAATGGTACACCACTTCACCGCTCACTTTAATTAGTGGCGAAACCAATGAAACATACACAACCCCGGTGCTATCCGCCTCAACACAATATGCGGTTAGTGTAAGTGGTACTTTTTGCAAAAGTCTTCCGGCCAATGTAACTGCGCTCGTCAATCCCCTTCCCGCTAAGCCGGTAATCACGTCAAGTGTAACCGCGGTGGGTAATGCGATAACTATTTGTTCCACTACAACATTAACTTTATCGGCACCTACGGGCTTCACCGATTACCTGTGGTCGGACGGATCGATTGCCCAACAGATTTCCGTTACAACAGCAGGCACGTATTCGGTCGTAGTTAAAGACGCACAGGGATGTTCGAGTCCTGCTTCCGATGGACTAACAGTTACCATAGTAGCGGCTCCGTGCAACAACTCGGCTCCCGTTATCAATACTACTACAGTCACTACAACCATTGGCGGGCAAGCTTCTATTAATCTATTAGATCTGATTTCGGATGCTGATAACAATCTCGTGCCATCTTCCCTTAGCGTTATAGTCCAGCCAACGAGTGGAGCAACGACATCCATAACCAATGGTATCTTACTCATTGACTACACCGGAATAAATTTTACGGGTACCGATCAACTGACCATACAGGTGTGCGATGTGTTTGGGGAATGTGTTCAGCAACAATTAGAGATAAAAGTAATTGGAGAACTCGAAATCTATAATGCCGTATCACCAAATGGTGATGAGTTGAATGATACTTTCAAAATCCAATACATTGACTTGCTACCAGATACTCAAAAAAATAAAGTCACAATTTACAATCGTTGGGGAAGTAAAGTATTTGAAGTTGAGAATTACAACAACACAACCAACGTATTTAAAGGGTTTAATGATAATGGTAATGAACTTCCTTCAGGCACTTACTTCTACAAAATTGCCTTTGATGGCCGAAAAAGTGAAACGGGCTATCTGGTAATTAAGAAATAGGATGTATCAACAAAAAATTGTTCCGAATTTTGTGATTTTTAAATACCTATCTTTATTTATCATTCACGTTTTTCCTCAATATGCAACAAGTCGTCCGTTGAATTTTAAGGGCCATCTAGTTGGCCTTGAGCAGCCAAAAAACTATGAAAAAGTATTATTTAATACTCGTAACTCTTACACTCTTTGGGCTTTGTCCATTAATCTCTTTCGCTCAATACACTAAGCTCCACGATTTTAATATTGTGCCTGACGGAAGAAATCCACATGGCTCCCTTATTTCGGATGGAACTTCCCTTTATGGAATGACTTATCAGGGGGGAATAAACAACCTAGGGACAATCTTTAAAATAATGCCAGATGGAAGTGGTTATACTAAGCTATTGGATTTTGATGGCACTACTACTGGAAGCCATCCCTGGGGTTCACTTTTTTTTGACGGCAATTTTCTATATGGAATGACGGAAGAGGGAGGCACAAATACGCTCGGTGTAATCTTCAAAATAATGCGAGATGGAACGGGGTTTGTCAAGCTCTTCGACTTTGCAGCTTCAAATGGATATGGGCCAAGAGGTAGTCTTATTTCGGATGGAACATTTCTATATGGAATAGCAAGCCCTGGCGGAGCAAATAATAAGGGAACAATCTTTAAAATAAAACCTGATGGAACGGGGTTTGTGAAGGTGCTTGACTTTGCAGGTGGAGCAAATGGCAGCACACCTGTGGGAGACCTTCTTTCTGACGGTACATTTCTATATGGAATGACTTATGAAGGTGGTGTTAGTAATCTGGGAACAATCTATAAAATAAAACTGGATGGAACGGGTTTTGTTAAGTTATTAGACTTTGCAGGAGCGGTCAACGGATATTATCCGAAAGGAAGTCTTATAACAGATGGGATGTTCTTGTATGGAATGACATACAGTGGCGGTGCAGACGATTCTGGAACCATTTTTAAAATAATGTTTGATGGAACCGGGTATCAAAAGTTGTTGGATTTTGTCAATGTTACAAATGGCCGTCATCCACAAGGTTCACTAATTTTTGATGGCGCTTTTTTATATGGTATGACGCAAAACGGAGGTATCAATGATAAAGGATCTATTTTCGAAATAAAGGCCGATGGAACAGGGTTTAGTAAACTTCTGGACTTTTCTTTTGCGGCTAATGGTGCACTTCCATGGGGTTCTCTAATTTCAGATGGAACATTTTTATATGGTATGACAGAAGATGGAGGAGTGAATGCCATTGGAACTATTTTTAAATTCTCTCCCTCAAATCCCGTACCCACCATTACAAGCTTTGCACCTGCAAGCGGACCAGTTGGCGCAACCGTAACAATCACTGGAACAAACTTTAGCACAACACCCGCCAACAACATCGTTTACTTTGGCGCAACCCGAGCAACAGTTACAGCAGCAACATCAACCCAACTTACGGTTACTGTTCCTGTAGGTTCCACGTACGAAGCAATAACAGTTCAGGTCAGTGGGTTAACAGCTCGCTCTGCAAAACGATTCACTGTAACGTTTGCCGGAGGGGGTTCGATCGATGAATGTTCGTTTTCATCATCAGTTATTGTGACGGGTATTCCTGGTTTTACAAGACCAGCTCTTGCCGATATCGATGGCGATGGAAAATCAGATTTGCTAATTCCGGAAAGCACGAATAATCTGTTATCCATCTTCAGAAATATTAGCGTAGCAGGCTCTATCACTTCTGCTTCATTTGAAACAAAGTTGACGTTTGCTACAGTTAATACACCTTTCAGTGTAGCCGTGGGCGATTTGGACGGTGATGGGAAACGAGATCTGGCTGTGATTAATTATCGAGGTAGTAAGATTTCTATTTACAAAAATCTGAGTACTCCGGGAGCAATATTACTAGCTTCGAAGGTTGATTTTGCTATTCCTGATTTTGCACATGATGTTTCCATTGCAGATATCGATGGTGATGGTAAACAGGATTTAACAATAACCACATCATTAGTTGGGTTAACTGTACTTAGAAATACGGGTACGCCCGGTGTAATCAATGCAACAACTTTCGCTACAGGCATCGACTTTGCGACCGGCCCAAATCCAAGCCCTTTCGTATTAGGTGATATCGATGGTGACGGTAAACTTGACGCGGCAGTTCCCAACGCAAACGCTTACTCCGTATCATTATTACTAAATACCAGTACACCTGGAACAATTTCTTTCGCTACGCAAGTTGTATTAACAACGGCAGCCGGAAGTCCGGCAGCCGGTGGCGGTACTGTCTTTATAGTACTGGGCGATATTGACGGAGACAGCAAGTTGGATCTCGTGGTAACGAACAATACGGTGATGACCAATTCCATCTATCGAAATACAAGCACAATTGGGGTATTTTCATTCGACCCTAAGTTCGATTTACCAAACATTGCCAATACCAATACGCCCTCACTTGGCGACCTTGATGGAGATGGTAAAATTGATCTTATTACCGACTATGGCAGTGCTTATACTTCATCCGGCATTTACAAAAATGTGGGTACACCTGGAGTAATCAATGCCACTTCATTCAACGCTCCAGTGGTTGTTAACCGACAGTCCTCCGGAAGCTTGCTGAATGGTGATGTAGACGGTGATGGTCGAAATGACATTATTACAACATCTGCCTCTATTCAAGTTTTCAGGAATTTGATCGGCACAATTGCAACCCCAACCATTACATCCCTTTCCCCTTCGATTGCATTGATTGGCACAACGATAACAATTAACGGAAGTAATTTTAATACCCTTTTCAGCACGAGCGTTGAATTCAACGGAGTTAGCGCTCCAATTATCGACATAACACCTGGTACCATAACCGTTAACGTGCCGGTAGGTGCAACCACAGGACCAATAGAAGTAACCATTGGGTGCAATTCTGTGATCAGCAGCAGCAACTTTACAGTTGCTTCTCCTGTTACTATCACCGTCACAAAACAACCTGTTTTTACCTATGCCTGCGAAGGCTCAACCGCTACGCTTATTACCGATGCAACTGGCACAACCAACATCACGTATAAATGGCAAAAGTTTGATGGCTCTGATTTCACAGACATCAATGACGGCATCGGATATTCCGGAACTACAACAAAAAGTTTAAACATAAATACAACGGTAACGGGCTTTGGAGGCAATGGTCAATATCAATGTCGCATCAATGGAGATGGCGCACCCGAAGTAATTTCTAACGCAGCTCAACTAACCATTAACGGACTACCTTCGCCACCCGATGTGGTGAGTACCAGTAGTTGTGGACCCGGTTCGATAACGCTTACCGCTTCGGGCGGAAGCCCGGGTAATTATCAATGGTACACTACTTCGCCACTCACTTTAATTAGTGGCGAAACCAATGAAACGTACACAACACCAACTCTATCTGCTTCAACACAATATGCGGTTACGGTTAAGGACATCTTTTGTGCAAGTCTTCCAGTCAACATTACGGCTGTTATCAATCCGCTTCCAACCAAACCAATTGTTACTTCCAGTATTGTTGCCGTGGCTAATGCACTAACCATTTGCTCCACTACAACATTAACTTTATCAGCACCAATTGGCTTCAGTGATTATCTATGGTCCGATGGATCGATTACTCCACAGATTTCCGTTACAACAGCAGGCACGTATTCGGTCGTAGTTAAAGATTCTCAAGGATGTTCGAGTTCCGCTTCTGATGGATTAACAGTTACCATAGTACAAGCTCCCTGCAACAATTCGGCTCCGGTTATTAACCCTACTTCTGTGATTACAACCATTGGCGGGCAAACTTCTATTAATCTCCTGGATTTGATTTCGGACTCGGACGATAATCTCGTGCCTTCTTCCCTTAGCGTTATAGTCCAGCCAGCCAGTGGCGCAACAACAACCATCACCAATAGTATTTTACTCATTGACTACTCTGGAACAAATTTTACGGGTACCGATCAACTGACCATACAAGTATGCGATGTGTTTGGGGAATGTGTGCAACAACAAGTAGAGATAAAAGTAATTGGAGAGCTTGTAATCTATAATGCCGTATCGCCTAATGGTGATTTTAAAAACGAAATCTTTCGCCTTGAATACATTGATCTTATTCCAGAAACACAAAACAACAAAGTAACTATTTACAACCGTTGGGGAAGTAAAGTATTTGAAGTTAAAAATTACAACAATGACGATCGGGCATTCAAAGGGCTCAATGATAATGGCAATGAACTTCCTTCAGGTACGTATTTCTATAAAATTGCTTTTGATAGTGGTAAAAAAAGTGAATCGGGTTATTTGGTATTAAAGCGTTAGCCTTTCAAAGGGATCAAATAGAGATTAGCGGCTTTGCAAATCCGCTTGCGCTCAGGTAAATTTAACTTTCATGAAAAATTTACTTGCGCTTCTATTTCTCATTCACCTAAGCGTTGTTGGTCTCGCCCAAAAGATTGACAGTCTGCAAACACTTCTTCAACAAACAAAATCCGATACATCTAAAACTATTTTACTAAGTCAGTTGGCCGATGAGCTTACGCAAGCTAATCCACAGAAATCTATTGCAGTGGCTAAAAAGGGCCTCGCGCTGGCAAATCAAATTGATTTTACAAGAGGTGTCTTTGAAAATTACTTCTCCTTAGCCAGTGCATACCAGGGGCAGGCTCAGTTCGATTCCGCTATTGTTTATTTTCATAAGGCACAGGCTATTGCACATTCGAGAAATGACAAGTCCGGACAAGCCAAAATTTACTCAGCCCTCGGTCACAGCTTCATGCGAAAATCACAAATGGATTCTGCCCGTTATTATTTAGATAAAGGTCTTACGCTGGCCATAGAAATCAAAAATTATCGCGTTGAGGCCGGCATCTACAACAATTACGGGAATGTGTATTTAGAAGAAAGTAACTACCAACAAGCATTAGATTATTTTATCCGCGCGGTGAAATTATACGAGCATCCTTTAGAGGATTCCTACGGGCAATGCCTTGCATTATCCAATATTGGCAATATTGAATACCAACTTGGTAATTATGAAAAGGCTCTTGATTATGCATGGCAGAGCATGAACCTAGCTAAACGCGGATCCTTTACCTCTCATATCGGCTACGCACATAAGCTTCTCGGCCGAATTTACAGAAAGCAAAAAAAATACGACAGTGCTTTGGCCGAATATAATCAAGCTCAAAAGAAGTATTTGAAATCAGGCGACATGCGCAACGCTGCCGAGCTTCTTCAAAACATTGGTAATATTTATTTTGATAAAGAACAATATTCGGCTGCCTTACCAAATTATATAGCGTCACTAAATCTTGCCAAAAAAATCTCGAACAGATCTTTAGTTGCTTATGCTTACTCAGCTATTGGCCAAGCCTATTATATACTAAAGAAAAATGAGGTTGCTTTACTTTACTTAGATTCGGCACGTGTCGCTGCAAAAGTCCTGAACAATTCGTATTTATTAATGGATACCTACGAAGCGATTAGTTCCACGTATGAAGCCAAAGGCGATTATAAAAAAGCATTAAGCCTTCACCAACAGTTTGGACAACTGAAAGACAGTTTAACACAATCTGAAAATCGTGCGCTGATGGAAGAAACCCAGGCACGTTACGAACTTGAAAAAAAGCAAACGCAGATTGATCTGCTCAAAAAAGATAATGATTTAAGAACTTTGGATGCGCGCAGGCAGCAAGCTATCCAAATCGGATCCCTGAGTGCGTTGACGTTAGCCCTTGTTATTGGTGCTCTGTTAATCAACCGCTATCGAATCACTAATCGCGCAAAGCGACTTGCCGAAATAGAAGCGGTGCGCAATGACATTGCCCGCGATTTGCATGACGACATTGGTTCTACTTTATCTACCATCAATATCATCAGCAAATTAGCTATGCACGAAAACCCTTCGGGTAACAACATGCAACTTAGTCGCATAGCCGAGCAATCGTCAAAAACAATGGAAAGCATGAGTGATATTGTTTGGTCGATCAATCCCATCAACGATACGTTCGAAAAGGTGTTAGTAAAAATGAAAGTGTTTGCTGCCGAAATTCTGGAACCTCAAAATATTCAATTTCGATTTTCAGAAGTAGGATTAGCAAGCAACCTTGTTCTTAACGTCAAGCAAAGAAAAAATCTCTTTCTCATCTTTAAGGAATCACTTAACAACGCAGCTAAATACAGCCAAGCCAAAGAGATCGCCATTACTTTTAAACAGCAAAATAAAGTCCTTACCCTGATGATTAAGGATGACGGCATTGGGTTTGATGCTCAAAGCCATACTCATGGTAATGGACTTATCAATATGAAAACCAGGGCCGATGATCTGGGGGCAAAATTTTTATTGAATTCAGAACCCGGAAAGGGAACCACCCTAGTTTTGGAAATGCCTATTACATGATTGGGGTATAGGCTATGTATGTGATTTATTTTTACTTTGTTGGATAGATGGCGATATCAGTACTTTTATATGAAGACAACACCATGCTGCGCGAAAGCATCAGCAGCATGATACGCCTGGACGAGCGGTTTCAGGTTTCAGGCGCTTTTGAAAATGTACTGCTTGCCGAAAGTCAGCTGTTGGAAATTAACCCAGACATCATTTTAATGGATATCGATATGCCTGGTCGCAACGGTATTGAAGCGGTAAAGCAGATTCGGGCAGCCGGAGCAACCATGCCAATTCTTATGCTTACCGTTTTTGACGATACCCAGCATGTGTTTGATGCACTCTGCGCAGGAGCGTCTGGATATCTGCTCAAAAAACATCTCTCCACTAAACTTTTCGAATCCATTGACGAAGTATTACAAGGTGGCGCACCTATGTCACCCTCCATTGCCTTTATGGTAATTGCTGCCCTGCAAAAGCCAGCAGCTAATCCGTACAAACTTACCGTTCGCGAAAGCGAAATCCTTACTTCCCTTTCCAAAGGGAATAGCTATAAACTAATGGCTTCGGAGTTTTCCGTTACGGTGGATACTGTGCGTGCACACATTAAAAAGATTTACGAGAAACTGCAAGTTCATTCGCAAACTGAAGCGGTTTCAAAGGCATTAAAAGAAAAATTAGTCTAGATTACTGACACTTAGATATTGCGATTCGCATAAAAAAGAGAGTATTCAAAATAAAATATAGTACATTATCATGTAATACTATGTAATCTAAAAACTATTGATTTTTGATTCAAATCAATTTAGTTATGAAAAAGGAAGTGTCCTGTTATTTTAAATTATCCATTGCTGTAATTCTATTTTTTGTGTCGATTGAGTATTCTCAAGCACAAATCACCAGCACCTTTGATGCCGATGTAGACGGCTGGATCTTAAGAAACAATGGCGATAACCTTACTGCAACTATTGTCCAGACTTCCACAGGTGGAAATCCAGGTGGCTACATTTCTGGAGATCTTCCCTTCGATAACTATCCAGCTTTTTTCTGGTATGCCCCCGCTAAATTTTTGGGAAATCTTACTTACAATTCCTTTGGGCAAACCTTAAGCTACAGTCAACAACAACTGGTTACAGGAGACAACGGTGAGTATAACGGAAATTATTATGAAATATATTCGGCCGACCTAGTCATTTCCAGCGGAGGCACCAGTATCTATTATCACACCAGTCCCAAACCCACACTTAAGCCAGCCTGGTCAAATTATTCAGTAACGTTAGACGAATCCAGTGCGTGGCGCACCGGTGAATATATATCCAGCGCACTCGCTACACGTTCACAAATAAAAGCCGTGCTCCAAAATGTTACCGAGTTGCGCATCCGAGGGAATTATAATAACACCGCCAACACGGTGAGTCTTGATCAGGTTTCGCTTGGCCAACGACCCCTTGCTACTCCACTAACAATTTCAAACATCTCCGTGCTTTCAGGAAACCCAGGATCAACGCTAACAATAACCGGTTCAAACTTTGGGGCAA
>JAGPBO010000007.1 GCA_018063305.1 Cyclobacteriaceae bacterium | reverse complement strand
CTTTCATCCAAAGTTTGTTTCAGGCTGTTCTCTTTTGCAGGGATTTGATCCATGGCATATTCACTAAGAGCGGTTATAGTTAAGGACGGATTGACACCCAGATTGCAGGGCATAATGCTACCATCGAGAATATAAAAATTAGAATAACCATGTACTTTAAAATTTTCATCCACTACACCCTCGGCTTTTGTTTTACCCATGGGGCATCCACCTAATATATGTGCCGTGGAAGCAAGACCAAACATAATTTCCGTGATCGCATTATGGGGCATTCCATTAACTTTTTTAGCATATCGAAATAAAGCATCCTGACCTATGGGAATAAAGCTCGGAACCTTCTGCCCACTTTCATTCTTCATTATTAAACGAGAGCCGAAGATAGTTTTTTTGAGTTTCATCTGCATGGCATTGGGTAATGACTGCATGATTAAAAAAATAATACTGGATTGAGCCAACTTGAAATTAAATATTGACCGAAAGAAATTAACAGGTTGGGTAATTATGTTGCCAAACATCTTTAATGTCCTCACCATGGGCGTACCATTTCCTGCAGCCATAGCAGCCAGTCGCACCATAGCTCCTGATCCATTCGGAAACTTGCATAATTCAATATGCGTGTCGTCATCCGGATTAAAAATTGAGCTAATTGCCAACCCATGATTTAATTTTCTGTCGGCTGCCACTACTCCCGATAACATTTCTGAGTTGGTGAGGATGTTATCGCCTAACGTATCTGAAAGGTTTGGCAAAGTTTTATGCACAAATTTTTGCCTCAGTAGCAAGTCCATGGTACCTAACACGCCCCCACTCATCACAAGACCTGAAGACGTAAAAGTATTTTCCTTTTTACCAAACCAGGCTGTACTTTGTTTTGTATGAACGCTATACTCTCCTTTAGTATATTCAATTTTTATTACCTCGGTCTCAGCCAACACGGTGGCTCCAAACATATGCTCAGCAAACCAAAGATAATTTTTGTTTAACGTGTTTTTAGCATTGTACCGGCAACCCACCATGCAACCCGCGCACTCAATGCATCCTTTGCGCAAGGGTCCCAAGCCTTTAAAGTATGGATCTCGTTCTTTTTTCGGATCGCCTAAGTAAACGCCTACATAATCTACTCTTCCATAAGAAGTCCCGCACCCCATATCATCCGCTACAGATTTTAATATCCGATCCTCTTCATATTCGCGCGAATACTTTTCGCTACCTAACATGAACTTTGCTTTTTCAAAATAAGGAGCCAGCGTTTGCTTCCAATCTTTGAAATGTGCCCAGATGGGATTTGTATAGAAACTATCACGTGGTAACATATGCGTGTTTGCATACACCAACGATCCTCCACCCACGCCTACACCCGAAAGAATAAAAACTTCTTTAAAAAAAGTAAGTTTTTGAAATCCAAAACATTTTAAGAGGGGAATCCATAGGTATTTTCGAATGTTCCAATTTGATTTTGGAAAGTCATTATCTTTCCATCGCTTCCCTTTTTCAATAACTAAAACTGAATATCCCTTTTCAGCTAATCGCATGGCGGAAACAGATCCGCCAAAGCCGGAACCAATGACTATGTAATCAAATTTCTGGTTCATGAACTGATTCTACACCTTCGGCATTTTATAACCATTGTTATACTTCGCTGCTAAATATGCATTTGCCTTATCTTCATTAAATCTCCCTTTCGAAACATCCCAACTTACTTTGCTACCTGATCGATAGGAAATGTTACCCATCTGACATACTGTGGCAACATGAGCACCTGCCTGAATCGGACAGGCTAACTTGCTCAGGTTACGACTCTTCACGGCTTCAATAAAGTTAACCGTATGCAAATCTAATCCCGAGCCTTTGTTTGGTTGAACCGGAATGGCTTCCATTCTTTTCTCATCCGGAATAACTTCCCAACCACCACGCCACAACACAAGTGTTCCGTTGTTACCGATGTACGAGATACCATGATCTTTCCCATAGTTTCCATTACTGATACTTTGCGCTTGTTCCCAAATCATATTATACCCATCGAATTCATAAACAGTCGCCAACGTATCGGGTGTTTCGTGCGCGCCATCAGGGTAGGCATACTTTCCACCCAATGCAACAGCCGATTTAGGAAACGCAGCATCCATACCCAACAATGCATAATCAATCAAGTGTACACCCCAGTCAGTCATCAGTCCACCGGCATAATCCCAAAACCATCTGAAATTAAAGTGAAACCGGTTTGGATTGAAAGGCCGTTTGGTTGCAGGCCCAAGCCACATTTCATAATTAACACCCGCTGGTGCAGGGCCATCTGGCTTCACCTCAATGTTTGTCATCCAACCTTGATAGGCCCAGGCTTTCACGGTGCGGATTTTTCCCAGCTTACCAGTTTTAATAAAATTAAGTGCATCCACGAAGTGCGGCATGCTGCGTTGCCATTGCCCTGCTTGCACAGCCTTGTTATATTTCTTTTGAGCTGCCACCATTGCGTTGCATTCATCGATCGAATTGCCAACTGGCTTTTCAACATACACATCTTTTCCTGCCTCACAAGCTTCTACCATTTGTAAGCAATGCCAATGATCGGGGGTTCCAATAATGATGACATCCAGATCTTTATTCTCAAGCATCTTGCGATAGTCGCCATACGTCTTAGTTTGAATTCCATTCTTCGCCAATTCATATTTTCGATAATTAAGAACATTATCATCCACATCGCATAAGGCGGCCACGTTAACTTCCGGAATCTTCATAAAGGAAGTTAAGTCCGACCAACCCATACCATTCACTCCAATTACACCCACGTTGATTTTATCATTGGCTGAAATCAGACCTTTTGCATTAGCGAGTGCCTCCCATGGAAAAGCGGAGGCCACACTTGCTGCAATCACTGCTTTACCTGACGTGTTAAGAAATTTTCTGCGACTTTGACCCATATAGTAGATAGTTAGTTGAAGTGCCTTTCTTGAAAGATAGATGATAATTATGAAGATGTAAACTATTTTAAATCAGCTGCACAACGAAATCCAACCGTTGCGTTACGTTCAAATCCTTGCGAAACCCGCAGTAAGAATTGACGATAATGTAACTCGCGCGGGCCTCCTTGCACATACCACCAACTCGATGATGGCTTGAAATAACTGCCTCCTTTCATAATAATGTATCGGTAACTTCCACTTTCATAAACATCGTTAGTTAACTGCCAAACACTGCCAACCAAATCGTATAAGCCCACAGGATTTACCCCTTTTTTGTATTTACCCACCGCATATAACTGCCCATCACCCAGGTTACAATGGTGAGGATCGATCCCCTCAATATTTTTAACGGTTAATGTTTCGGTAACATACGTTTCCTTCCGCGTAACCGGAGTGAGTTGTTTCCAGGGCCATTCATTGGCTTTGGAAGTTTGCGCAGCATATTGCCACTCCAGTTCTGTTGGCAACCGTTTTCCAGCCCACGTAGCATAGGCGCGCGCATCTTCGTGCGATACATACGTTACAGGAAAATACTCTTGACCTTTCGGGATTTGATGATGAATCCAATGCTTTAGAAAATTTGCAGTATCTGTGGGGTGATAGTCCGTAGCGTCAAGAAATTTTTTAAAGTCAAAATTAGTCACCGGATAATTATCCATCGCGAAGGAATCAAATGAAATAACTTCGCCTTCATGATCTTTGGGATATGGAATAAATTCATCGCCTTGCGTGTAATGAATAATCAACTTACCTGCCGGAATAATTACCATGTTAGTGGGAATCTTTTTGATTGGCGTTGTATGATCTCGCTCAGAAATTAGCTTGGGAGTACCGGGCTTTAAATAAAGAATCTGTTCATCAACCAAATCATCTTCATGAAAAGCCTGCACTACAATCTTACCCTCATACCGACCCAGGTCTCGCGAAAGTGAAACATTAATTTTACCGGCCTGATTAATTATTTTTATCGGCTCTTTGTCATACGTAGGGTTCCCCTTCCAGATTTTAACGTAATCACCCACGTACTTACCAATTAATCGATCACCTTTAATTTGTACTTGAATGGTTGGATTAAAACTTACAATGCAAGAAACACTTCCTTCGTTGTTAGTGCCCAAATCCCTACTATCAAACCCATCAATATTACTTATTGCATACGTTTTTCCGTTGAGCGTTTTAGTTTCCACCTCTTCATGTTTCCACAGATCAATCACACGAATTTTTGAAGAAGGAAGTTCAAAGAGCGTATTATGAAAACCTTCCGGCTTAAGACTAAATATCGTGTAAAGGGTTTTATTATCCGATTGCCATCTATTTATCCACACGCTATCGTAAAGAGTTGGGATTAAAGGTTCATAATCGGTCGTGAAAAGTTTATTATTCTCCCTGAGTATTCTTGTTGTTCTTCCCAGAAATACGTTTTGTTCTTCTTCCCAATCCGGATGCCCCGGAGCGAACTGGTTAATCTCTGTCCCGTATCCATTAAAAAAAGCTACTGCATATTCTCGTTGAATGGGTTCTTTATAAACTTCGGCTACCCGAAAAATAGCAAAATCGGGTCTAATGAATTTATTTAGATTAAGCATGGGCGGGTAATAAAGTGCATTGTGAACCCGACCACTAATTATACCCTGCATATCTTTAGGAACCGCCATGCCTTCGCTGTACATGATCACACCCGGTTTGACCCCATCCGCGGCATCCTGAAGTTCGCTACTTGATTCACCCTTGGTATCAAGCACGACCCCATCAGCCGATGTGCCCGAAAGCAAATCAGTTAAACCCTTTATGTGACCTTCGGCACGAGTGCTTTCATCCCACGGATTGTAAGCCACAAATAATTTTGTACCCGCACTTCGCAAATCATTTGCCGCTGATCGCAAACCGGGAAGCCCTCCGGGTAAGTCGCGATACAAATCAAATTGATTGCGTTGGTCTACTCCGAGTGTAGGCCACGTGGGCCAAACGCACAACACATCATCACCACCAAATTGCTTCACTCCTTTTTCATAAAAATTTTTAAGTTGAAATCCTCCTTTTGTATCATCGTAAAAATCCTTATCCCACGCCATCATCAGATGCATCACATAGGCTTTTCTTATCCACGCCAGATCTTTGCGTTTGTACAGCGTATCATCAAAATCCTTAACATCATATAAATATCGTTTTTGAAAAACTTCTCTAACCCCGGCCTGCCAGTTGCCGGTAAACAAGTCTGCATAAAAATTATACATTACCGAACCTCCAGGAGCAAGTATGGTTTCAAATCGTTTACGGGTGGCCTTAACCAGTGATGTTGGATCGCGCCTGACAATCCCGAACAAATTTATTTCATCATTAATCCTGATACTGGAATAACCCAACTCCCAGGCATTGTCGGGCACAATTACGTTTATGGGTTTGCGATCTGGAATAAATAAGTGTGTGCGCGAGAGTCTATGATCCCCTAACCCCGTGATGTGGACCATCGTATTCATTCGGCCGAAGGGCACTACATTAGAAAGTGTAAGTGTGTCTGATGTTGAGTTCAAAAACTGGATAGTGCCATAAACACCGCTTCGATCATAAGCCTTCGCTTGGTAGGCAACGGTTAAAGGTGAATGTTGATCTGAAAAGAAGTCCTTTTGATCTACCTCAAATGAAATCAGGGGTCTTACGACAGGATAGTCTTTTATGCTATCTGCAAGACTAGTCACACGATTATTTATTATTTGTAGTTGTCTAAGTTGTGCACTTGTATGCCAATGCAAAAGGGAAAGTACAACTATCAGCAGCCCGGCTTTTCTATATTTCATCAAAAAGTCTATACGAGTTATTAGCGACAAGGATTAAGCGTTTACATTCCGAAACCTACTATTTTCATCCTGATAGTTGGGTTAATTTACTTACCCCAAGTTGAAATAAAAAGCTATTTTTAAAGTTGAGTTTCCGTACATGACGAAAGGTATTCTTATCCTTATATGCTTATTGCTCTGTTTGGGCTGCAGTTCCTCAGGCACCAAAGTGACAAAACCGCGCTACCATAAAGTGTGGCCAAGGGGTAATAAATATAGAATTGACATTCCGGTTGGTAACAGACACATACAACTGTTTGAACGAAAGCGAACAAAGACGGTAAGGATGAAATAGTAACAGTCGATAGTCCATAGTATAAAGTAACAAATAAGTTTTCTTAAGGCTAAGGACAAAATACTCAATACTATGGACTCCTAATTCAATCCTTTCAACACCATCTCCACATTCTTTCGGAAGAAAAACTTTATTGGGCTGAGTTGCTGAATATGGGCCGTAACTACCGAACCATAAAAAAGTGTGCTGAGTAAATTAGTAAGATCGCGGGTAGACGCTGACTTGGTAATTTCCTTTTTGAAAATTGCATCCAATGCAAACTTCTCAAACATTTGATCTACCGATTGAATCTCGACAGTATGTATATCTTTAATTTCAGGAAACAAAAATTTCTTTTCTTCAACCTTTAGAGGAAAAGGCTTGGGGGCTCGTTTAAGGTCCGTCAGGTAGGCGAACAGACTTAATATGATGCCGGGGTGCGATTCAAAATCTTCCGCAAGTTTATCAAAAAGATAAGTAATGGCAGTGATTCCTTCTTTGGGTTTATCCCGAAGTTCCACAGCCCTTTTAAGGCACCACACTCTAAAATAGTATAATAAAATGTCTTCCTTTTGCGGGAAATATTTGAACAACGTAACCTTTGAGATTTTTACTTTGGAACAAATCTCCTCAACATAAAGATCATCAAACGACTTTTTGCCGATTAGGCGAATGGTGTGATCGAGGACACTTAGTTTAAGGCGGGCGGCTTTTTCTTTTCTCAGACTCATGGCTTTCTTCGAGCGGAAGTAATACATTTAGGCTCACAAAACCAACCGTAAAACCCATGAAACGCTTCTTTGTTCTTTTGTTGGCCGTTATAGTCCTCGCTTGTCAAACTTCTAAGAAAGAAAAAGTTCTTGGTTTGGTGGCTGATTCGGCCATGGTTGTTACTGCGCATCCCCTCGCCTCTCAGGTTGGCCTGGATGTAATGAAAAAAGGTGGTAACGCGGTAGATGCCGCGATCGCTACTCAATTTGCTTTAGCCGTTGTATTTCCTGCAGCTGGAAACATTGGCGGTGGCGGATTTATGGTAGTTCGGCTAGCCGATGGCACATCGGCCGCACTGGATTTTCGTGAGAAGGCGCCTGGATTGGCAACCACCAATATGTATTTAGATAGCAATGGAAATGTAATACCGGAATTAAGTACACAAGGACATCTTGCCTCCGGAGTTCCCGGATCCGTAGATGGCATGGTAGAAGCTCATAAAAAATATGGAACACTACCGTGGAAAGATTTAGTACAACCTGCCATTGATTTAGCTCTTAAGGGATTTACGTTATCAGAGCGTGAGGCTAACTGGTTTAACGAAATGAAAGAAGATCTTTTAAAATACAATACAGTTAAACCAGAATTCCTTTTAAAGGATAATTGGAAAACAGGTGACTCGATTAAATGGATTGAATTAGGCCATACGTTGGAGCGGATTCGCGATGAAGGTCGTGCGGGATTTTATGAAGGTAAAACTGCACAAGACATCATAGCCGAAATGACCCGTGGTAAGGGACTAATTACATTAGAAGATTTAAAGAATTATTCGGCTGCGTGGCGCGAACCCATTATTGCCAATTATAAAGAGTATAAAGTAATCTCTATGCCGCCATCCTCGAGCGGGGGTGTATGCCTCATTCAGCTTCTTAAATCCGTTGAGCCTTATCCAATAAAAGCATGGGGTTTTAATACAGCAGAAACAATTCACCTAATGACTGAAGCCGAGCGCAGAGTGTATGCAGATCGCACCATTTATTTGGGTGATCCCGATTTTTATAAGGTTCCTTTAAAGCAAATGATTGATGATCAGTATAACGATGAACGGATGAGTACCTTCAATCCTAACAAAGCAACGCTAAGTTCTGAAGTTAAGGAAGGGAAAATTGCAGGCTATGAATCGGAAGAGACGACACATTTTTCCATTGTAGACTCAAAAGGAAATGCCGTGGCTGTAACCACCACCATTAATGGTTGGTTTGGCTCGCACGTGGTGGTGCCGGGTTCTGGCTTTTTTCTTAACAACGAAATGGATGACTTTAGTGCCAAGCCGGGCGTACCCAACATGTTTGGTGTGATCGGTGCCGAAGCCAATAAAATTGAACCCAACAAACGCATGCTTAGTGCGATGACGCCTACAATTGTAGAAAAAGAAGGAAAGCTATTTATGGTAGTCGGCACACCCGGTGGTTCTACCATTATTACTTCTGTTTTTCAAGTGATTCTTAATGTTACCGATCATGGCATGGGCATGCAGGAAGCCGTAAATGCAAAACGTATTCATAGCCAATGGTTACCTGATGTAATTATTCCAGAAAGTGGAGCCATCTCAACAAAAGATAGTTTAGCCTTGGTAGGTCTTGGCCATAAGATTACCCCCCGCGGATCGATTGGCCGTGTTGATGCCATCCTGGTGTTGCCCAATGGAAAATTAGAAGGTGGCGCTGATAATACGCGAGGTGATGATAAGGCGGTGGGGTATTGAGAAATAAGATTAGCCACAGATTCACAGATTAAGTCTGTGAATCTGTGGCTAATAAATTACATCTCCCCTGCTTGTATCTTCTTAGCTACTGCTTGCACCTCATCTAAAACCCGAAGTAAGTTTCCACTCCAAAGGTTTCCGATTTGTTCCTCCGTATAGCCGCGTCTAACCAGTTCGAGCGTCACATTAAATGTTTCCGAAGCATCGTTCCAGCCATACACACCGCCACCGCCATCGAAATCCGAACTGATACCTACATGCTCCAACCCAATTTTCTTAACTAAGTAATCGATATGATTAACAAAGTCGGCCACATCTACCGGTGGAGCAACTGGGTTTACTTCTTTCTCAATTCTATCTTTTGCTTTATCTCTAATGGCCAGATACCCTTTGTAATAAGTCTCTCTTGCTTCATCGGTAAGATCACGCATAGCAGACCGCTCCAACATTTGGAAGCCCTCCGCTTTAGCAACTTCAGCAATAATGGCTTCCGCTTTTTCATTGTTGGCCTTGTCCTTCTCTGAATTCACATAGCTTTTAAAAGCTACCGTTTGCACAACTCCGCCTTTTTCTTTTATCATCATCAATTGTTCGTCATCTAAGTTTCGGCTTACATCATTTAGTGCACGAGCTGAGGAGTGAGACGCAATAACAGGTGCTTTTGACAAGCGCATCATTTCCATGTTTGATGTCTTCGCAGGGTGCGAAAGATCAACCATAATTCCCCACTTATTCATTTCCTTGATTACTTCACGACCTAAATCACTTAATCCATTATGAAGCCATACGCTATCACTCTCTCCGGTATTGGAATCGGCCAATTGACTATGACCATTATGGGCTAACGACATGTAACGAGCACCGCGCTCGTAAAACTCCTTTACACGCTTAATATCCAATCCAATAGGATAGCCATTCTCCACACCTATCATGGCCACTTTCTTACCCGAGGCTACAATTCTTCGCACGTCATCAGATGTTAGCGCCAATTCAATTTTATCGGGTGCAATTTCTTCACAAAGTCTGTGAATAGCCTTGAATTTATCATCTGCGTTGGCATAAGCCTTCTCATATCCTTCTTTCGTTAACTCACCTTGTCCGGTGTAAACAACAAACCACGCTACATCAAGGCCACCTTCTATCATTTTAGGAAGGTTTACTTGAGAGGAAAGTCGCTGCGAATAATTTGTTTCAGTAGTAAAATTGGTCGTGTTAATGTCATCATGCGTGTCCATCGTAATTACACGTTCATGGATGCCTTTAGCCTTTTCGATCAGTTCGGCTTCAGTAAGTTGAGCAGCCTCTTTGGGTTGACCGCAGGCAACGGTTAATAGCGCTGCAGCCAGGTAAATGTATCTTTTCATAGTTTTAGGTTTTCCAGACACTAAAGGTAGATACCAGCACTATGGGTTGGAGATAGAATTATGTGAGTGGTCAATCAACCTCTTCAGGCATCAATACTTCAAAATTCTGAATTCTACCCGTCTGTTCAATTTACGGGCCTCTTCCGAATCATTCGTGGCTATTGGCCGGGTTCCACCATAACCCTTGCCTTTGATTCGTCTCTGACTGATTCCTTTTGAAACCAGATAACTTTTTATTTTATCAACCCGCTGTTGCGAAAGTTCTAAGTTCTTCTTTTCGTCACCTCGATTATCGGTATGGCCTTCCAATTCAATAATCACAGATGGATTTGACTTAAGGAAGTCAACAACCACATTTAGTTCGTTAAAAGACTCCTCCAGAAGATTTGTTTTACCCAATTCGAAGAGAACATTTTTAAGATTAACTACGGCTCCTACTTCTACGGGTTGAAGCTTAAAATTCATCTCAAGCGTGTTCATTTCAAACGTATGGATATCCAGTCTTTCAGAAATATTAACAAAAGCCTTTGCATTCACTTCAATGGAGTAAATTTTGGTTGAAGGAACAATGAGTGTATAACTGCCATCACGGCTGCTGGTTGTGGTATACAAAGAATCAGCTCTAAACATAATCTTTGCCACTACCGCTTCTCCGGTTTTAGAATTTGTAACCCGACCGGTAATTTTTACTTTCCGGTCAGATATACTATAACTATCGCGCTTAACCTCTACAATTTTTAAAACCGTATCCACAGGTAGTGTAGTTGAAAGACTGTCGTTAATAATCCGAATGTCACCATACCCATCACTATTTTGAGTAGAAGTATAAAGAGCAAATTTTTGTGTATCGTATCTACGGAGAAAAAGTTCGCGTCCTTCCGAATTAATAAGCGGCCCCAGGTTCACAGGTGTTGACCACTTGGTCCAGCTGTCATCTAATCGAACCGAAACATAAATGTCGAAACTACCCAGGCCGCCTCGCCTTCCATTCGAAGCAAAGTAAAGATGCCGGCCATCGGCTGATAAAGTTGGACTGCTTTCCTGAAAATTTGTATTGATGCTGCTTCCTAAATTAATTGGTTCGGTCCATCCTGCCCCTCGTTTAAAGCTTACATAGATATCTTCCGCGCCAAGCGTATTGTATGACTCCGCGGCAAATACAAAAAAATCAGGATTCCATTGGCCACTCAAAAAGGAAGATCGATTCATAAAATAAGGAATAGAAATATTCTTTGGAGTCGACCAACCACTACCTGTTTGTGTCGAAACAGAAATTCCCTGCGTCTTCAGAGGTTCATCATTAGTTGAATAGTGACTTAACAAGTATAATTCGGTTCCGTCCATGCTTAAACCAGCCACACCATTGTAATCGCGATTATTAAGTACGGAACCTGCATGCACCGGAGCCGACCACGCCTCGCCCAACCAAATAGATATCCAGATATCTCCTGGATCTTTTTTTCCACCTACATTTTGTGGGTGGTTAGCAATCGTGAAGTAAAGTGTTTTACCATCCGGACTTAAGACCGGGTTCTGCTCATCGTACGGAGAATTTAATAGTGCTAAAGGATCACCAGATTGAGCAAGAGCCGATAAGGACAATGAAAAAATTAAAAAGAATGCTGAATAAAATTTCATACTACAAGAAAATCTATAAACTAAAAATACGTACTTCTCCATTTACACTTTGCTTATCCATTCATTATCCTTAAGATAAAATCGCCACGGCAGTTTTGCATCTGCTCCTGCATAATCGATGCCAATGCGCGTGGCGGTAACAATTTGTTTGTTGTTTACTTTCATACCTTCTTCTATACAAACTTCGGAGGTTATCAGGTCCTTTCCATTAAAAGTTCTATCAATACCCAATGCTTTCGTTAATTTACCAGGTCCTGATGTTATTCGTTTTATCGAATCAGTACCCATACGTTGGGTCATCCATTCAAATCCTTCAAGTGGCTGTAATGCTCTTACTAAGACTGCTTCTGCTTTACCCGGCTTGTTTGTAACCACATTGAATAAATGATGCATGCCATAACACAAGTAGACATAAGCAAAACCACCCTTTTCAAACATTATTCGGGTGCGTTCGGTCATTTTACTACCATAGGCATGGCTTCCGCGTTCTTTGTACGAATAGGCTTCTGTTTCAACAATAATACCACTGGTTTTCTTCCCTTGTATATTGGTTACCAGCACTTTGCCAAGTAGCGCTTTTGCCGTTAAGGCAACATTTTTATGCAAATAAAACGACCAAGGCAGTACTTTCATCCATCTAAACTCTGAATGGGTTTTATAAAGAAAAAATTGGTTCTATTTTTACGGCTTAAATATAAATACAAACACATGAAGAACACATTATTAATCATCTTATTGGCTGTTGGCCTGGTGGCGAATGCCCAGATACAAACGCCACAGGCTAGTCCCGCAGCATCTGTATCCACCGTAGTAGGTCTGACAGATGTAAAAATTGATTATTCACGTCCTAGTGCAAAAGGCAGAAAGATTTTTGGAGAGGGTACTGTTTTAATTCCTAATGGTGCAATATGGAGAACTGGTGCAAATACCGGAACCAAGATCGCCTTTAGTGATGATGTAAAAGTAGAAGGCATCGCGGTACCAAAGGGTGAGTATTTGATTTTCACCTGGCCGGGAGCTTCTGAATGGACTATTTCATTATACAAAGACATAAGCCTGGGTGGAAACACAGGGGATTATGACAAAAGCAAGGAGGCCGCTAATTTTAAGGTGAAGTCAGAAAAATTAACAGAGAAAGTTGAGACCTTAACTATTGGAATTGGCGACATCGCTGCAGATAGCAAAACTGCTAAAGTTCAAATTGCCTGGGAGAATACTTCAGTAAAATTTACAATTGCTGTTGATTTCGATGCTAAAGTGATGAAGTCGATTGAGGCTGCTACAAAAATAAATCCTAACAATTATTTCAATGCAGCAGTTTATTATCTTGAAAATGGAAAAGATTTGAAGCAGGCACTTGAATGGGTTAATAAAGCCGTTGAAGCCAATCCAGCTTATTACATATTATATCAGAAAGCAAGAATTCAAAAAGCATTGGGTGATAAGACTGGGGCATTGGCAACTTCAAAAGCTTCGTGGGAAGCTGCCAAAACTGCTAACAACCGTGACTATCAAATGATGAACGAAGAACTTCAAAAAGGTTTGAAGTAATTAATTCACTATTCGAAAGTTCAGGCATCCCGATTTATCGGGATGCCTTTTTTATGAACTGATTCTCCAGGTATTGGAGTGCAAATCCCAATACAACAACAACCAAACAGCCAATAATATTGTAGAGTAGAAAAGCAATCTCTGTAAAGAAGTAGCAGTACACAATTACAGCCTCTGCTACAATACCAGCAATAAATATAGCATTCGATTTTAAGTATTTTAGATAAAAAGCGGATAAGAAAATACCAAGAATGGTTCCATAAAATATAGACCCAACTATATTCACGAATTGAATTAGATTCTCAGCCTGATTGGCAATTGACGCAAATAACATCCCAAAAACAGCCCATCCGGCTGTAAACCATTTCGATGCTGATACATAGTGATAATCATTGGCCTTAGGCTTAATGGAACGTCTATAAATATCAACGGTAGTGGTAGAGGCCAGTGCATTGAGCTCTGAGGCCGATGATGACATCGCTGCCGAAAAAACTACCGCAAGTAGTAAACCAATCAGTCCGTGAGGCAAATACCTCATCACAAAAGTAATGAACACATAATCCGTATCCCGTGTGTTAGCGACCGGTATTTCTAATGCGGCTGCTATTTGCCCTTTCACTTGTGAACGAATTGACTTTTCTGATGCTTGAATCTTTTCGATCGATTTTTTACTCTCTTCAATCTGCTTTGCGTCTTCCCTGCGAATCGCACCAATAAGATTCTCTGCTTCCTGTTTCCTGTCTAAAAAAACCTTGTTATAGTCTGACTCTAACGAGGTGATCTTATCTGCGTACTCTGTTTGCTTGGCTTTATGGATCAACGATTGATTATGAAATACCGGAGCCTGATTAAATTGATAAAACACAAATACTAAAATGCCAATGTAAAGAATAACAAACTGCATGGGCACCTTTAGTAATCCGTTGAAAAGAAGACCGAGCCTGGTTTCAGTTATAGACTTACCACCCAGGTATCGCCCTACCTGCGACTGATCGGCTCCAAAGTACGAAAGGAATAAAAACAAACCTCCAATTAAGCCCGACCAGATATTGTAACGATCACTTAAGTCAAACGAAAGATTGATCAGGTTCATTTTTCCCATTTCACCGGCCAACTGAAATGTCTCCGTAAACGTAATGTTATTCGGAAGTTTATAAAGGGCCGTTAGCCCTGCTATGATCATCCCCGTCATGATAATAGTGAGCTGATATTTTTGGGTCATGCTCACGGCTTTGGTTCCACCACTTACTGTATAGATCATCACTAACGTTCCAATAAAAATCGTTGTCAGGTTGATATTCCAATCCAGCATCGTAGATAAAATCAGAGCCGGAGCATAGATGGTAATGCCTACAGAAAGCCCGCGAAGCATCAGAAAATAAAATGCTGCCAGGGTGCGAGTCTTCCGATCAAAGCGGGTTTCAAGATATTCGTAGGCCGTGTAAACTTTAAGTCGATGATACAAGGGCACGGCCGTGATGCTAAGAATAACCATGGCTAAGGGCAATCCAAAATAAAATTGCAGGAAGCGCATACCGTCTTCGTATGCCTGACCAGGTGTTGATAAAAAAGTAATGGCACTCGCTTGGGTTGCCATGATAGATAAGCACACATTCCACCAGGGTAAACTTTTATTACCGAGCAGGTATCCATCAATATCTTTACTCCCCCGGCTTTTCCACGTTCCGTACACAACGATCAGCGCAAGCGTAGTAAATAAAATAATCCAATCGATCAATTTCATTGAAACGAAGTTGTTATAAATAGATATGCCACAATTTGAATGGCCAATACAACCATTACCAACCAATACCAACTACGCCATTTTAAAAATACAGGTGGCCGCTCTTCGATTTCTTCACTCATTATTTTTTTACTTTAACTTTTTCGTTTTGTACAGTTGTTACTTTTTTTAGAGAAACCAGATTAGCAAATAACTTATAGGCACCGGGAACTCCACCGGGCAATTCCCTAAAAAAAGCTAACCCTGTATACACGTAGTGTCCTTCTCCGTATTTACCAATCAATAAGCTTCCATTGCGTGCTGGCTCACCCTGGTCATTCATGGAAAGCAATGCTTCGTAAGAATCACTCCATGCGGAGGGAAAGTAGAGACCTCGCTCCTGAACCCAGCCCTCAAAATCTGCATTCGTAATTTTATTCGGATAGTTAAGCACAGGGTGGTTCGGTTTTAAAATTCGCACTTCGCTGTTTTCTTGTGTAACCCGGTCGCGCGATAAGGTAATTGGATAAGGAGAGAACTTGTTCGATTCTATTTCCAGATCGCTATTGGTATTATATTGGACTACCATTGTTCCGCCTCCTTTTACATAGTCAAGTAAAACCGGCATCATAAATTGAATCCGTTCATTTGCATTTAAGGCACGTATGCCTAAGACAACCGCATCAACACGCTTCAGGTTAAGTGCGGTAACTTCATCATTCTTCATTTCCCAAACTTCGTAGCCAAGATTTCTTAAACTTGTCGGAATCTCATCACCTGCTCCTTTAATATATCCCACTACCGATCCCTCCTTTTTAATATTCATACGCAATGCCCGTATATTGGCTGTGGGTAGTAAGGTTTGAATAGGGATGTGATCATAATGGATTTGTTTAAGTGAGTTTGAATATTGTTTATCTCCAATCTCGGCTATCGCCTTAATCATGCCATCAAAATCTTCTTTTCCAGGTGTAACTTTAAAGGGTAGTGTTTGCTCTGCATTAATCCCATTTAATTCAAATGAAATTGTTTTGGGTTCTGAATTCCAACCCGCAGGCAAATCTAATTTCAACGTACCTTTTATTACGGTCGTTGAGCCTGACTTAATTAGGATATTAATTGTTTGTGCGGATAGATCATTGAATACCATTACGGATTTTGGAAAATTAACAAATACCGGAGGCACAACTTCAAAAGGTCGCATCAATTCTCCTTTTACAGGATCGGTCCATTTATAAACCAAAGGAATATTAAAAAGTATAGGTTGTCCTGCCAGTATAACTGTTGCAGTAATTTGAATAGCAGGATCGTTTTCGGGTTTACCAATTAATGACTTGTCTTTAACCGTAAATAAACCAGCCCCATGCGGTTCGCTGAGCCAATAGGGTGATGAATAGGGCTTATTACCTGCCATGTTTTTCACTAATTTGATGGTAACTGGATCATTGTTTTTAAGGATAAGTGAAAAGGAAGAATCTAAAGCCAAAGCTTCGCTTTTAAGTTGCACTACTTCGATAGAAACTGGCGAACGATTAACTAATTCCATAGACAACCGAACAGGTTGACCAGGTGAAGTCATGTATTCACTAGCTCTTGCTTCCATATAGAGACCCGCACAATCCCGCATCAATTGATCTGTTTCCTGCAACTTCCTATTCTTCCAAACGGAATTATTTAATAATGATATCTGCTTACGAATGGTTAGTAATTGGGGAATACTGGCTGCCGGATTCTCTTCATTAAAATCCTGAATACATTTTTGAATCAAGGGCTGAATTTTATCACCGCCTTCAATCCGGGTCCAGGTAGTATTGACCTTATCAAAGATATCCTTATCGGCCTTGTCTCCTTTTACAAATTCAAAGTATTCCATTTCACGGCCCCGGGAACCAGCAGATCCAAAACCCTGACTCTTATGCTGTGTTCGGCTCTCAGCCGCCATTTCAGGATATGATTTTCCAAGTAGCGGACTGTAAGTGCCAACATTCATTGTTACAATCCCTGGTGTGTTTTCATTTATTGTTTGATTCCACCATCTGCCTGTATTGGTATAGAGTGCACTCACCTGCCAGGTGCCTAACTCTTTCACTTGCTCAGGTAAATAGCTGGAATTATTAGTCAGGTCAAAAGCTTCTTGTGCCAGAATAGCCGATGAAGTGTGATGACCATGACCAGCACGTTCATCTGGTGGAAAGCGAGTAAGAATTACATCTGGTTGGAATTGACGAATGACCTTTACCACATCAGACAAAATTTCGTCTTTATTCCAAATCTTCAGAGTCTCCTGATAGTTTTTAGAAAAGCCAAAATCGATAGCGCGTGTGAAAAATTGTTGTCCACCATCAATACGCCTTGCTGCCAGCAATTCTTGCGTACGGATAAGCCCCAGCAATTCACCAATCTCAGGTCCGATTAGATTTTGCCCACCATCACCGCGTGTCATGGAAAGATAGCCTGTGGCTGCGAGCCGATCGTTTGACAGATAGGTAATAACACGCGTATTTTCATCATCCGGGTGTGCCGCAACGTATAGGACAGAACCCAGAAAATTTAATTTCTTTAGTTTAAGTTTTATTTGGGATGAGCTTGGCTGATGATTTTGCGAAACTCCTGATAAGGATAGAGATAGTAGTATACCTAAAATAACATAGCGCATGGATAAATGAGTTTAGTAGGCGAAATAACGTAAAAATAGTCTTACTCGTTCCGTTGCGTAAATAAGTGGTCAGTTAACCGTTTTAACGGAATAAGGTTTAAAAAAAGCTAATGAACTAAAACTTTCCACGCTTTTCGTCATTTACTAAAAATGTTCCATCTTCCTGAACTAACATATAAATCCTGCTCACATTTTTTTTATCCTTACTGATAAACAAAACGGTATACTCAGGAGTAACGATGCCATCTTTAATATCATCAGAGAAACCCCAATCAATTTTTATCTCCACATTAGGCCCCACTTTTTTAGAACTTACCAGCTGACCCTGATGATCAAGTACTCTAATTCTAAACTCCTGATCAGCAACTTTTAGAATTGTAAGCTTTACCTTTAAATAAGGCAGTGGACCTCCTTTATCCTTTCGCAAGCGATCTTCGAGCAACACAACATTACCTTTTTTATAAGGTTCATCTATTGGTCGATCTTCAATGGTAAAATTGATTTTAAGCTCAAACTCGTCAGCGGGCTTAAAGGGAGTTTGTAGTTGAGCACACAGAAGTAATGAGAAAAGTAGGTTAACCATTAATGGTGAAGATTAGCAATTATTTACAAGGTATGGGATAAGAGATAATAAACAACTACCAGCTTGTAACACAGAACAGAATAGAGGCCACTAATGTTTTTTTATTTCACGGTTCTCCTTTTCTTTACGGTCCAAAATTTTAAGATATGAAAACAGCTGAAATACATACCAAAAAGGGTATAATGAAAATTCAATTTTACGAAGCCGATGCCCCAAAGACGGTAAAGAACTTTGTTGATCTGGCAAAAAAGGGATTTTATGATGGACTCACATTTCATCGGGTGCTTCCTAATTTTGTTATCCAGGGGGGGTGTCCAAATGGAATTGGAAATGGTGGTCCTGGTTATACTATTGATTGCGAATTAACCGGTGATAATCAATATCATGATCGGGGTGTTTTATCGATGGCCCATGCCGGACGCAATACTGGTGGCTCTCAATTTTTCATCTGCCACAATCGCGCAGGTACACAACATCTGGATAGAAACCATACTGTTTTTGGAAAGGTGTATGAAGGTTTAGACGTGATTGATCAGATTCGCCAAGGCGATGTAATGGAAAAAGTGGTTATTAACGAAGATGAAAAGTCATAACGTATAAGATATCCGGGCCACGGCTGCATTGGCTTTGGCCCGGGCCTCTTCAATGGAATTTCCCCGGGCAAGGCATACTCCCATTCTACGTTCACCATTTACTTCGGGCTTTCCAAATAGACGTAACTGGGTATCTGGTTGTATCAGTGCGTCTTCCACTCCCGAAAAGATTACGTTGTTTGACTTTCCCTTCACTAAAATTACAGATGAGGCCGATGGACCCAACTGACGAATAACGGGAATGGGCAAGCCCAATATAGCGCGTACATGAAGCGCGAATTCAGATAGATCTTGCGAGATCATAGTAACCATGCCCGTATCATGTGGACGTGGTGATAGCTCGCTAAAATAAACCGTGTCTCCTTTTACAAAGAACTCGACACCAAAAATCCCATAACCTCCTAATTCACTAACCACTAGAGCAGCCACGCGTTTCGATTCCGCCAAGGCCGCTTCACTCATCGGATGGGGCTGCCACGATTCCCGATAGTCACCATGTTCTTGTGTGTGACCAATGGGCTCACAAAACGAAACACCTTGTCGATGGCGAATAGTTAACAAGGTTATCTCGTAGTCAAAATCTACAAATCCTTCAATGATTACTTTGCCTCCGCCTGTACGACCACCTTGTTGAGAATATATCCACGCAGACTCAATATCTTCCGCTGACTTAACTAAACTTTGTCCTTTGCCAGACGAACTCATAATAGGCTTTACAACACAAGGAAAGCCTATCCGTCTAACCGAAGTTTCAAAATCGACTCTTGTGTCAGCAAAACAAAAGGAAGAAGTTTTTATTTTAAGTTTGTCGGCTGCCAAGAGACGAATACCTTCACGATTCATAGTAAGTCGTGCGGCTTTTGCCGATGGAATAATGTTGAAGCCTTCCTTCTCCAATTCAACTAAGGTATCGGTAGCGATAGCTTCCACTTCGGGAACGATGTAATCAGGCTTTTCCTTCTCTATAACCTGTCGCAAGGCTTCTCCATCCATCATGGAAATAGTATAAGATCTATGCGCTACCTGCATAGCGGGTGCATGATCATATCGATCAACTGCAATCACCTCTACCCCATAGCGTTGAAGCTCGATCCCCACTTCTTTACCCAACTCGCCAGAGCCCAACATCATTACCTTAATAGCCGATGAGGTAAGTGGTGTGCCTAGCTTTAAGGATTCTTTCATAAAATACGTTAATCAATTATCGCCTGGATGGTACGTTTTCTCAGCGTGTTTCAAAACATCCTTTTTGTAAAACCAAACATCTTTAAATTTTCCCTCACTATAAAGACCAGCCTGATCATCAAAGTGTGGCGATTGTGGATTACTACTGATACCTCCTGCCAATAATGACTTTGCCTTTACTTCTTTACCAAACTCAACTACCGCCACAAAACTATTCCCTACCGATCCATACATTTTTTTTGTTCCCGGATATTCTCTGCTTCCGAAAGCCGCCAGCGACCCCCAAAAGGAGGAAGTTGAAGCTATCGGCAAACTGGGTTTATTATCATCGTAGGTTTCTATTATTTTTCCTGTTAATCTTTGAAAGCGATTCACGTCACCCCATGCAACTTTCCAGGTACCAAAATCATTTTGTAGTTTATCCATCACACTTGCTAGCGCATTCAATTTTTCGGTCGATGAACTTTGCGTGGTCATAAATTCGATAACACTTAATTGGTCGGTACGAGGCGGAATTCGGGAATTAATCTTTTCCCGAAGTTCCTGCCCCCAATAGATAGCCAATGTTGTGGCTACCGATGATTTTCCGTAACCGAGATTCCATTCTTTTAATACTTTCATTGGCTCAGCTAACTTCTTAGCCAATTCTTCATTTGTTTCAGACTCGTAAGCAGACACCAGTGCGGGAATTAGTTTTTCAAATCCAGCCAGATGCGGATCATATGCTGCTGCAATTAATTTATCTAAAGTAAAAGCAGATTCTCTACTAAGTACCCGAACTGCATTAATGCCCCGGGCGTTCTGAGCATCGGGTGCCATGTAGGTGGGATAGGCTTCTTGCTTAGGACTTTGATCTCCCGCCAAGGTAAAGGGCGTTGAATTACAATTTTCAATCCATCCATTAGATGGATTGATTGATTGAACTATTTCGGACACTTCATGTAACCCTAACCAGTCTGTTCCGGGGTCACTCCCATCTACTTGCTTGCTCCAATCATAACCCAAATTTCTTTTTGGAATAAAATCACCATGCCAGTAAGCAATGTTTCCTTTATTATCCGCAAAGACAGTATTGTTCGATGAGTTGGCTTTCAGTTCCATCACCTTTTTATAATCTTCTAAGCCGGTGGCGCGTGTTCGTTGATATGATTGTGTTAGCGCTTTCAAGGGTTCTACCATCATAGCCAGACTAACCCATTGCTCGCCCTGACTAGCTATTACGGGCCCATGATGGGTAGCGTATGTAGTGAACTCTTTAAATTTTTTCTTACCTCCATCATTATAAGCAAGTCGGATTATTTTTGTAGAAATAGGACGCATCGCATTGCCCTGTCTATAAAATAAGGAATCGTTTTTACGTACCAGCGTTTCCAGATATTCATCAATTACATCCGCCTGACTCGTTGTATGCATCCAGCCACAATATTGGTTGAATCCCTGATACACAAAAAACTGACCCCAGGTAACAGCGCCATAGGCATTTAATCCTTCCTCGCTGGTAACATGCACTTCTGGCCGAAAATAAAATGATGTATGTGGATTAATTAATAACAATGCATTCCCGGATGCACTTCGCGAAGGAGCGATGGCAAAGCCATTGGAACCTTTTGGCTCGGGTTCATGATTACTTTCTTCGTCTTTTGAAATGGTTTTTCCATCTCCATAAAAGTTTTTCAGTCTGTTGACGGATATCGATTCAAGATCACCGCCAATACTCCCCTCACTAAATAAGAAGGGCATCCAGGGTTGAAAACGATTTAGCAGTTTAGGTTTTACGTTGGCATGTGTATATAAGTAGTAATTCATGCCATTGGCAAATCCATCGCATAATCTCTTTAACCACGCAGGACTTTCCTTGTATAAGTTTATAGCCTGCAAAGAATCATAGAATAGCTGCGTGCGTAAGTCATGATATAGTTTAGACTCTCCTTCTACCTCTGCCAATCTACCTACTGCGGTAATGTAGTTCATCTCAACGCGTTCAAAATCATCTTCACACTGAGCATATAAAAACCCAAATACAGCATCACCGTCCGTCTTACCATAAATATGCGGAATGCCCCAGGTATCGCGTATAATCGTAACCTTTTTTGCCTGCGCTTGCCATGCGCTAATTTCGGTTTTGGTAAAAGGCTGCGCTAACAAGGAGCCCGCTAACAGGCAAATAATAAATGTAAGTTTCATAGAGTAGTCATTGATTTTACTATGCCAACAGTCAAATGTAGTTCAGTTCCAAGCACCATTACTCAAGCTTAACACCTAGGTTTTTTCCAAGGAGTTTAAACTGTTCAATCCACTCAGAATTAATTTCTAATATAGATTGATTACCACGCTCACGAGAAATCTCAAAATAAAAATTTTGACTTTTATGAAAATTAGGTTCGAGTTTAAATAACTGAAGCAGGGGAAACATTCTGTTTAATCGGTGAAGTCGCTTCATATTATCCTGTTCGCTACTAATCCGCTTTAACTCTTTAAAAATACTTTCACCCGCCAGGCGCGAAACCTTATGGGGGTCTTCAATTTTAAAATTCCATTTAGCCAATTCGGCAACAATCCGCTCCATTTCTTTTATGTTAATCTTGTCGGATTGAAAGATTTTTATCAGATCAGCATTCAGCACATACTCAAAGATAGTTCGGTACGTAACGGGTATAGGAATATTATTATTCGCCAGCGCATTTATTAATGGATAATCACGGTTGTAACTCTTTCGTAAGGTCTGTTCAAGCTCGGCCATACTCTCCTGCGAAATCATATCCAGAATTTTTCTTTTCTCATCCTGAAATAATTGCCAGATCGTATACTTTTCCGGACCAAAATACACCTGCATCAATCCTATAACATCGCCCAAGCGCCCCTCTTCAAAAGCTTTAACCATTCTAATTTGCATGCTGGCAAACCGATCAGGCTCCATATCTAAAGAAATATTTCCAATGATATTGTGTTTGCCTAAATAGATAACCGCGAAGGCAAATTTCTTTTCGGAACGCGTTACCATAGACCTTACTTTGGTAATGCCTAAAGACATTTTCTGCTCACCCGCTTCTTTCTTTATAAAGAAATCATTGGATGTACTATAATTAAAAATAGTCAAGGCTTCTGGTTCCTCTTCAAAGATGGAAGCAACCGCGTAGTGCATCCCTACCCGTTGCAAGTTAGTAAGCGAAGGAAGTACAACACTTTTATAAACGTTGGCTCCATTCAAATAGGTAGCAACATTGCTAGGCGCCTCTTCCAGTCTCTTACTAAATTCCTGTTCCAAATCAACTTGACCAATTTGACTGGCTAACTGAATCACCCTACTTGCATACTGCAGTACCTGAATAGTCTCAATACCAGAAATATCATCGAAGAACCAACCACAACTTGTGTACATAAGCATGGCATGGCGTTGCATCTCCATGATTCTTAGTATCCGGTTGGCAGACACACCATCCAAAGCATGATCTTTTAAAAAGTGGTCAATATTTTCATCACTACGTTTAAGCACTGTATGGATGTACTCATTGCGCGCCCTCCAAGGATCTTTAACTACCTTAGAAGCTTCCTGTTCAAAAATTTCCGATACACTATCGCGTAACCAGTCCAGGGCATCGCGCAAGGGCTTGCGCCATAATTGATGCCAACCTGGTTTACCCGAATTACAACCACAGTTATTTCGCCAGCGCTCAATGCCATGAACACAACTCCACGAACTATCTTCAATAATCTGGGCTTCCTCCAGGGGTGGATGCAATTCTATAAACTGTGCATAGTTAGTGAGCCTAGCCTGCTCGTCCTTCTCGATATAATCGAGGCAAAAGGCCAAGGCCATCTCTCCATGCTTGTGATGATGTCCATAGGTTTCACCATCAGTCGCAACGTGAATCAATTGTGGGCTCTCATCCTCTTTATTAATAATATTTAAAAGACGGTCGGCAAATCGCTTACCATCGTTCAATAAACCATTGAAGGCAATGCCTTGAGAAATATCACCTTCATAAAAAAATAATATGATCGACTTGCCGCTGGGAAGATTACACCGGTAGGCTTTGGTTGTATCTACCGATTGCGTATTGACTTCAGTCCAATCACTTTCATTAATTTTTTTTACAGCTTTTGCCTGGCGTGGCGCCAGAATAGTAAACTTTATACCATTCTCAGCCAGCACTTCGAGGGTCTCTGTATCTACGGCTGTCTCTGCCAGCCACATTCCTTCTGGTTTTCGACTGAATCGAAATTCAAAATCACCAATACCCCAAAGCACTTGTGTCTCTTTGTCGCGCCTGTTAGCTAAGGGCATAATTATGTGATTATACACCTGTGCCAAAGCCGAACCGTGACCACCAAAATTTTTCTGACTTAGTTTATCAGCCTCCAAAATAGCTTTGTAGGTTTCCGTAGCATACACTTCCATCCACGAAAGCAACGTAGGACCAAAATTGAAGCTGATGCGTGCATAATTGTTGACGATATTTTTAATAATACGCTCTTCGTCTAAAATGCGTGAGGTGGCATTGGGTTCGTAACACTCAGCGGTGATTCGCTCATTCCAATCATGGTATGGATGGGCCGAGTCCTGAAGTTCGATTACTTCCAGCCATGCATTTTCGCGTGGCGGTTGATAAAAGTGTCCGTGAATACAAACGTATTTATTTTTACTTCCTGACATGGGTAATACAAATAAGTTAAGCGTGCATAGAATTATTCAAGATCAAACTCAGACTTCTCCTCTTGAAGTTTTAAAACAGCACACGCCAGTGGCGGCAAGGTAATAGAAACTGAATAATCTTTACCATGATATTTTACAGGGGTGGTATTCAATACTCCCTGATTAAGCACGCCACTTCCACTGTATTTCAGGTTATCAGAATTAAAGATTTCCTTCCATGTACCGCGAAAGGGAACCCCGACACGATACAGAGGTCTTGCCTCTGGCGTAAAATTGCAAATAACAATAAGTGAGTCTTCTTTGTTTTCGCCTTTGCGCATAAAAATAATTACACTATTCTCTCGATCAGAATAATCTACCCATTCAAAGCCGCGGTTATCAAAAGGAAATTCATACAAGGCTGGCTCTGCTTTATACAACTGATTTAAATCTTTAATTAAAGTAAGCACCCCCCTATGCGGACCATGATCCAACAGATGCCAATCCAGACTGCCATCGTGATTCCATTCGGCCGACTGTCCAAATTCACCACCCATAAATAACAGTTTTGTACCTGGATGCGTAAACATGTAGGCATACATTAAACGCAGGTTAGAAAATTTTCGCCATTCGTCTCCTGGCATTCTACCCAGTAACGACCCTTTGCCATGCACTACTTCATCGTGCGAAAGTGGCAACATGAAGTTTTCGGTAAAAGCATAGATGATACTAAAGGTAATTTCATCCTGATGATACTTGCGATGAACCGGATCTAATTTAAAATAACTCAAAGTATCGTGCATCCAACCCATCATCCATTTTTGCCCGAAGCCGAGCCCGCCTAAATAGGTTGGCTTTGAAACCCCAGACCACGCTGTTGATTCTTCTGCAATGGTAATAACATCTGGATACGTACCGTAAACCACCTCATTAAACTCCTTTAGAAAACTAATAGCTTCCAGATTTTCATTTCCACCATGTTCGTTTGGAATCCACTCTCCCTCTTTTCGTGAGTAATCAAGGTAAAGCATGGAGGCCACCGCATCCACCCGCAAGCCATCCGCATGAAATACGTCAAGCCAGAATAAAGCATTGCTAATTAGAAAAGAACGCACTTCATCACGGCCATAATTATATATGTAACTACTCCAATCCGGGTGAAATCCCTTGCGGGGATCTGCATGTTCGTAAAGATGCGTTCCATCAAACTTATAAAGACCGTGTGCATCGCCCGGGAAATGCGAAGGCACCCAGTCAAGAATGACTCCGATCTCAGCATCATGGAGGGCATCAACCAACTCCATAAACTCTTGTGGTGATCCGAACCTACTCGTAGGCGCAAAATATCCCGTAAGTTGATAACCCCAGGAACCAAAGAAGGGATGCTCCATGACTGGGAGAAATTCCACGTGCGTAAAACCATTCTCTTTCAGGTAGTCTACTAACTCAACAGCAAGTTCTTTATAACTCAAGGAACGATTACCATCATCAAATTTTCGCTTCCAGCTGCCAGCATGAATTTCATAAACTGAATAAGGCTTAGGCTTGGATGCCAGCTTCTTGCGTTCCGAAAGCCAATGACTATCACGCCAGGTGTAATCATGATCCCAAATAATGGAAGCCGTGTTGGGTGCAATCTCAGCATAAAAAGCAAAAGGGTCTGCCTTCTCAAGATAATCACCGGTGTTTGAATGAATCGCATATTTATATACCTCGCCCTTTCCTATACCCGGAAAGAAACCTTCCCAGATTCCCGACTCGTCCCAACGCGGAGATAATTTATGATCGTTACTATTCCATGAATTAAAGTTACCGATAACCGAAACGTTGCGTGCGTTAGGCGCCCATACAGCAAAGTAAGTACCCGCCTGCTTTTTGTAGGTCATCAAGTGCGCACCTAACTTCTCATAAAGCTTGTGGTGCTTTCCGCTGCGGAAAAGATGAATATCAAAATCAGTGAGAAGACTATAACTATCAGTCTCTACTTCTGCTATTTTAGAATTTTTTTTCTTGCCCATAATCTTAGTTTTTCTTTTTTCGTACCTCTTTCGCTTCAAAATATCTTTTCATGTGATAATGGATTCCTCGTAAGGGAATATTTACCCATTCGGGGCGTCCATTTAATTCATACCCTAATTCATAGATTGCTTTTTCAAGTAAATAAGTTCGCAACAAAGTTTCATCCTGCTCGGTTAACGTACTGGCTAAGCCCATGCGCTCCAGATAAGCACCTAAATAAAACCGGCTTACATAATGTTGCCATTGCTCTGCCCATTGTACCAGAAACTCAATATCCTTTTCTCTATAATTTTCATTGAGAAGAATTTTACCAAAAGCGGCATAGTGAAAAGAGCGCATCATTCCGGCAACATCTTTTATTGGACTTTTCTTTAATCTTCGTTCGCTGAAACTAAAGCCAGGCTCGCCCTCAAAATCAATCATAATAAAATCTTTACCCGTAAATAAGATCTGACCTAAGTGAAAATCACCATGGATTCTTGTTTTGATTGCATTGATCTTAATCTGATAGACTTCGCTAAAGCATTCCAGTATTTTATCTTCCATCGCTAATACTTTACGAGCCAGCTCCTGGGTTTCGTCATTTAACCTATCCATGGATTGCTCCAAAAGTTTAAAACGATCGCGTGTCAACTTTCGCAATGCCGAATACAGGGAACGCTGATAGTTTGCCGTAAAATATTCGGGCACAAAAGCTGGATTTGTTTGATCAGACGCTAAGGCCAGATGCATCTCGGCCGTACGCTGCCCCAATCGAACTACCCGCTCGTAAAAGCCACGACCAATAAACTCCTGAATCAACTCAGGGGTTTCTGCAAATTTCACCGCATCTTTATTAATTAATGCCGGAAGTTTTTCTTTCTTGGCTTTCGCTATAACTCGTTCATAAAACCGTCCTACTGAATCTATTGTCATTACCCAAGAGTCGCCTTGATTCTCGACCTTCTCCTGAAGTAAACCAAATACTATAATGCTTCCATCGTTGGCACGATACTCTACACTGCCTGCATATTTTGGAGAATTCTTAAAAGAAGTGTTCTCCGTTAAGAACCGAACAATCTCCAGATCCGGATTAATTTCCTGCTCAATCTTTCTATAGAATTTAAAGAAATATTGATCGTTGTAAATAATAGCTGTATTACTTTGATCGGCTTTTAATATCTTAGAATCAACCGTATCTACATTTAATTTAGTAAATACACTACTATTAAACTCCAGCGTTCCCTCCTCATCCTTTATGCGTGCTTTGCGTTCCATACTGGTGAAGAGAAAATCCCTAAACCCTTTATGATAACTACTATCTAAAATGAAACCTGGTTTACCTTGGATCTCAGCGCGGCTCACCACACTTTGAGCCGTGTACTCCACCTCGTCAGAAATACTATCCGAAGGAATGAAACACATGGGCAAAAAGTAAAGCTCAGGCAGGCGTTGCACGTAGTCTACTTCTATAATTGTTAAGTAGTGTGTTTCACCCTCAACCTTTAAAGGTATAACCTTATGAATGCTCATTTTGGAGATGGCTCGGGCTTTGCCACCAAACCACCGGCACTTCTTCATAAAAGGCTGCAGAATTTTACGTTCCAATACTCGCACCTCACTGTAATTAGAGAAGATACGTTCCCACGAAAGATCGGACTTATAAAGAAACAACTCACTGGTATTTCCACTTAAATCTTTCTTCTCTGTAGCATCAACCTGAAACCAAAAATAACCATACGGACCTATTGTTATCGAATAGTCTCCGGAACCAACATTCATAAATCGGTTCTGACTAAATACTTCGGTTATATCACAGTCTTTAAAAGACTTTAGATCGAGTGTTGTCGCTTGGGAAAACTGAGATAGGTTGGCGACAACAATAATGCGTTGCTTCTCGTAACTGCGCGCAAAGCACAAAATCTTTGAATTGGAGCTGTCAATAAAAGTAAGGTCACCCCTGCCAAACAAGTTTAGTCGCTTGCGCATGGCCAACACATTCTTTATCCACCACATCAATGATGAAGGGTTTTCTTCCTGCGTAGCTACATTTACAGATTCATAACGATAAACCGGATCACTAATCACCGGAAGGTAAAGTTTTTGTGGATTAGCCGATGAAAATCCAGCATTGATATTCATGTTCCACTGCATGGGTGTACGTACACCAAACCTATCGCCCAGATAAATATTATCACCCATTCCTATTTCGTCACCATAATACAACACGGGTGTACCCGGTAGTGAGAATAGAATAGTATATAACAATTCTATTTTTCTACGGTCGTTGTTGAGTAATGGAGCTAGTCTTCTACGAATGCCTACGTTATGCTTTGTATTGGGATCATTCGCATAGGCTTTAAAGAGATAATCTTTCTCTTCTTCAGTCACCATCTCAAGTCCCATCTCATCGTGATTGCGTAAGAATAGTGCCCATTGACTGTTGGGAAGCGTAGCGGGTGTTTGCTCGAGAATATCAACAATCGGATACGCATCTTCCGTTCTTAACCCCAAAAACAAACGAGGCATTAATGGGTAATGAAAATTCATGTGACACTCCTGCCCTTCACCAAAATAGGTGGCAGCATCTTCGGGCCACAAGTTCGCTTCGGCAATAAGAATCCGGTCCTTATAATGTTTATCGATATGCGTACGAAGCCTTTTCAAAAAAGCATGAGTTTGCGGAAGGTTTTCGCAATTGGTTCCCTCCTCTTCAAATAAAAAAGGTACCGATGGCAAGCGTAATCCGTTTACACCCATCTTCATCCAAAAGTCAACCACTTTAATCATTTCCAGTTGTACTTCCGGATTATCAAAGTTCAGTTCGGGTTGATGACGATAAAACCGATGCCAGAAATAGGCCTTGGCTTCATTATCCCAAGACCAATTGCTGGACTCGTCATCCATAAACATGATACGGGCCTCCTTGTACTTATCGGGCGTATCACTCCACACATAATAATCTTTATACTTAGAGCCCGACCGTGCCTTCCTTGATTTTTGGAACCAGGGGTGCTGATCAGAAGTGTGATTCAAAATCAATTCAGTAATAACCCGAATGTTTTTACGGTGTGCTGCTTTTAAAAATTCTTTAAAGTCTGCCAGCGTTCCATAATCAGGATGTATGTCGCAGTAATCGGTTACATCAAATCCATCATCCTTTTGGGGGGAAGGAAAGAAAGGTAATAACCAGATCGTATTGATACCTAAATCTTCCAAATAGTCTAGCTTCTGAATTAGTCCTTGAAAATCACCTACCCCATCTCCATTGCTATCATAAAATGCGCGCACGCTAATTTCATAGATGATGGCATCTTTAAACCAAAGCGGGTCGGTATTTTTAGACGAAGCAGCCATACTTATAAATTAGATTCGTGTATTTCTAACTTGAACAAATGAAACGGCATTTTATATGGGCTCAGATCAACATAATTCCATTCCTGAATCCAGGTAAAGGACTCATCTGTAATCAGATCATGTAATTTAACATTAATTTTATCACTCAATTTCAATCTTTCTTTGGGGAGTTGCACGTATCCACTTTGTCCACGAGTCGAATCCAGATTAACAATAACCAAAATAATGTTTGATAGATCATCGGTAGCTTTTAAATAGGCAATAAGTTGACTGTTCTCAATAGGGCAAAATTGAATATTCCAGGTTGACTGCAACGCAGGGTTTTCTTTTCGAATTTTATTAAGAATACTCATAATATCGGTCATCCGATTGGTGCGCTTCCAGTCGTAATGCCTGATCTCATATTTTTCCGAATCAAAGTATTCTTCTCTGCCTTCTACCGGAGTGTTTTCATAAAATTCATACGAAGGACCATATACACCATAATTGCTGGACAAGGTTGCCGCCAGCGCATATCGAAGTATAAAACTATTCTCATTTTGATTTTGCAAATGATAGGGTAGAATGTCTGGGGTGTTAGGCCAAAAGTTAGGCCTAAAGTAATTGCGCGAGGCCCCATACACCAATTCATTCACATACTCGATCAGTTCTTGTTTTGAAACTCGCCAGGTGAAGTAGGTATAGGATTGTGTAAACCCAACTTTAGCGAGCGAAGCCATAATCTTGGGCCGCGTAAATGCTTCCGATAGAAAAATTATATCGGAGTTTACCTTTTGTATTTCAGCAATTACCCAATGCCAAAATGGAATTGGCTTGGTATGCGGATTATCAATTCTAAAAATTGTAATCCCCTGCTCCATCCAAAATAGAAAAATAGATTTTAATTCCTCCCAAAGTTCTTTCCAATTATCCGTTTCGAAATTGAAGGGATAAATGTCCTGGTATTTCTTTGGTGGATTTTCTGCATACTGAATAGAACCATCGGGGCGTTGCTTAAACCACTCGGGGTGTTCCGTAACATACGGATGATCAGGGGCACACTGAAATGCAATGTCCATAGCAATATCAATCTCCAACTTCTTTGCCTCGTTCACCAATTTTTTGAAATCAACCATCGTACCCAACGCGGTAAGTATTGACTTATGTCCCCCCTCATCACTACCAATGGCCCAGGGCGAACCGGGTTCTCCTGGCAATGATCTTACATTATTGTTTTTGCCTTTTCGATTTATTTTACCGATGGGATGAATAGGTGGAAAATAAAGCACATCGAATCCCATAGCCGAAATACGCGGCAGCAGTCGGATGCAATCTGCGAACGTTCCATGTTTTCCTGATTCGAGCGAAGCTGAGCGGGGAAAAAATTCGTACCACGCACTATAGTTTGCTTTTGTATGCTCCACCTGAATACTCATTTCATAACCGAGTATGGTTTCGTTTTCCCGCAAAGGATTTTTGTGAACTACGTTGGCGAACTCTGCACTTAAAACAGTATCTATCGCGGCTTGGTATTTATCTGTATCTTCTAACTTTCGCGCAAGCGAAATAAGTTCTTTGTTAGTTTCGCCTAGCGCTCTTAGCATGAGTGCACCTTCCATTAATTCAACCTGTACATCAACCTTGGCATGGGTTTTCTTTTTAAATCCATCGTACCAGGTATCCAAGTGATCGATCCATGCCTTTATGGTAAAGAGATATGTTCCTTTTTCAGTCACATAAAATGAGGCTTGCCAATCATCATTAAAACTTTGTTGCAATTCAATCACGCTCCATACTTTCGCACCTTCCTTTTTGTACAGTACCTCCGCACGAATATGATCATGACCGTCACCATAAATGGCTGCCGTTACATCTACCCTTTCGCCTACCGAGCGCTTTGCTGGGTAAAGCCCACCATCCACACGGGGCTGAACATTTTCTATTATTACTCTTCTTTTTCCGTGTTCCATTTATAAAACGATTCGTACAAATTATTTCAATATAACTGAGGTATAAGCCGGGATCACCAACGTATTGCCTTCCAACTTAACTCCTTCATTAGTTTTATAATCGATCGTAGTGAAATCATTGAGTTCACTTTCCAGCTTAGCGGTTATC
>JAGPBO010000006.1 GCA_018063305.1 Cyclobacteriaceae bacterium | reverse complement strand
ACAAAATGCATATTGCATGGCGGGGTGACGCGCTAACTTTGTCGTTTTAGTTTCTTAATTTCATTTCGGCTGGTGGGACAATGAATCTTTCAAATCCCGCCACGACAATATGCACAAACGTTCGTGGCAAGCGCAAAAACAAAAATCGTCTATGAAAATACTTATTTTTGGCGCAGGTATAATTGGGCAAATCTACTCATCCAGACTTTTTGCATCAGGAGTTGATGTTACACTTTTAGCACGTGGAGAAAACTACGAGACAATAAAGAAAAACGGAATTGAGATAAAGAACATCTTAACAAAAGAAACAACAATTTTAAAAGTTTCCATTATAAAGGAAATCAATCCTAATAAAAACTATGATTTAATTATAGTTACTGTTAGACTCGACCAATTAAAAACAATTTATAGCACTTTGAATAATGATAATTCCGCTAAAGCAATTATGTTTATGTTAAACAATATTCATAATATTGATGAATTACAACAACAATATCCGAATAAGGATATTGTTTTGGGATTTCCAGGAGTAGGTGGAACTCGTAAAAATAATATCATAGAATATATTCAAATCAAACAACAAAAAACAACCCTTGGAAACCTAAATGGAGAAAGCAAGACCTTAGTTTCGAAAATCAAAGGAATTCTTACCAAGGCAGGTTTTCAAACTACAATTGAAGCGAATATGAAATGGTGGCTTAAAACACACGCCCTATTTATTACTTGCGCTTCTGCTGCAATAATGAAACAAGATGGAAACAGCAAAAAACTTGGTAGAAACAAGAAAGCCGTCAGGGAAATGATTGATAGTGTTGCTGAAGGATTTAAGGGTTTACAAAAACTCGGAATACAAATCACCCCGAATAATTTAAAGACTATTTTTTTAATAATGCCAAAATGGTTTTCAGTTTGGTATTGGCGTAAAGCATTAAGAGGAAATATGGGTACATTAGCCATTGCTCCGCACGTAAAGGCTGCCAAACCCGAAATGCAATTATTGGCAAAAAACGTATTAAGTTTGGTTCATTCATCATCCTTTAAGACGCCAACTTTAAATAATTTATTGACTGAATTTATTGAAAACGATGAAAGCGTTGCCAGCCACTAACATTGTATAAGCTTAATGCGGGGTTTATCGCTAAATTGAACATTTCGTCAAGAAATAAAACTTTAGATAAAATGAAAATCTCGTCTTCGAAAACCCGCACTAAGCTTATACTTGACCGTTAGCATCTTTGACAATGAAGAGGCTTGCCCTTTAGCTGGCCAATGTAAATTGAAGTGTAAACGTAGTTCCTTTATTGAGTTCACTCTCTACCAGAATAGTTGCACTGTGACTATTTAAAATATTCTTCGTAGAGGTAAGTCCTAAACCAAGTCCATTTGGCTTGGCGGTAAAAAAAGGTTCAAATAAATTTTCGAGTTGGTCGGCACTCATCCCTTTGCCCGTATCTCCTATCAGCAACAGGATGGTGTTCTCTTGTTGTCGTGTACTCAGGGTAAGTTCACGCTTATCCCCTGTCATAGCCTCAATGGCATTGATAATGATATTGATTAAAGCAATTTTCATTTTCGCTTTGTCCAACAAAATGCGGGGAAGATTTTCGGTAAAAGTTTTCTGAAGAATAACCTGATTAAAATTAATCCGATCAATAGCAAGCTCCAACGTTTCCTCTACCAATTCCTGTGGATCAACCAATTGTAGATTAAGTTCCTTCGGCTTGGATGAGTTTAAAAGTTCACTGATAAGTTCCTCTATCCGATGAGCATTTCGTTCAATGATCTCGGTATAAACCTTGATGGATTCACTTCCTTCAGGCAACTCATCATTGATGTGCTCAATCGCCAGTGTAAGGTTGGTTAATGGATTCCGTACTTCGTGGGCAATGGTACGGGCCATCTTTCCAGTTAACGACAACCGCTCCGTTTCCAATAACTCTCTTTGTTCCTTTTTTCGCAGGGTTATATCATGCATGATTCCCTGGTAACAACAAAAGTCTGAAGCCTGATCAGGAATAAAAACACAATTGAATAGAAACCACTTTCTAACTCCTGCCCTCGTGATCAACTCGACTTCAAAATCCTTAATCTGTTCGGTCTCTTTCAGCGTGTCAATAGCAAATTCATAATCAGCCTCATGGGCAAATAAATTATTAATAAATAGCGAACCCTCTTTTAACTCGTACCCAAATACATTAAGAAAAGACTTATTTACATTTAGTAACTTAAAATCTTCCGTAGCCAGAAAAATGGGATCGACCGATCGTTCGAAAAGAGAACTATACTTTTTCTCCTTTTCATCCAGTTCTCTGATAACCTTACCCTGCGTTAAGGCATAGCGGATGCTTCTTTCCAACATGGATGCATTTAACTCAGACTTAATAATATAATCCGCTGCCCCAAACCGACTCGCATCTACATCTACCCGCAGATCACCCTGCCCGGTTAATAAGATCGATGGTTTTAGAATATTTTTTTCATGTGCATAACGAACCAGATCCAACCCGTTTTCAGCACCCAGCCGATAATCAATAAGAAACACATCGAACTCTCCGTCTTCAATTAATTTGCGTGCCTTTACTGGACTGGATTCCCAAGTAGTTTCAAAACGATAGAATTCACTTTGCTTTAAAAACTTCCGCACGATAAGTACATCATCTTCATCGTCTTCAATTATTAAAACGTTGATCAGGCGTGAGTTCATAACTTCCTTCTATTTTGTTGAAAGGGCTACAGTGCCAAACCAATAGTTTTCAATTTCTTTAGTAACTTCTACCAGTTCTTGAAAGCTTACAGGCTTGCAAATAAAAGAATTAACGCCCAGGTCGTACGTTTGAAAAATATCTTCCTCTGCCCTTGATGTTGTTAGTACAATGACCGGAATCCGTCTTAACTCTGAATCGGTTTTAATTAGTCGCAATGCCTCGCGCCCATCCATTTTTGGCATATTTAAATCCAACAAAATTAATCCAGGCTTAGCAACCTTTTCTGCTTTGTATCTACCCCGCTGGTGTAGATAATCCATTAAATCAACTCCGTCTTCAACAAAATGAATATGATGTTTTGTCTTATGCTGATCCAATGCCTTTTTCATCAACATTCTGTCATCCGGATCATCATCGGCCATAAGTATGGTAACTGGTTTGGTTGTTTTCACAAAAAATAATTTTATGTATTTGGTAAGATAACGATAAATTTAGATCCTACTTGCTCCTCACTAGTAGCAAGAATGTAGCCACGATGATTGGATACAATTTTCCGGCAAATAGCAAGTCCGATACCCGTACCCTCATAATCGAGTCGGCCATGAAGTCGCTGAAAAATATTAAATATTTTTTCAGCATATTGATTTCCAAAGCCAATTCCGTTGTCCGCCACGATAATTTGTAAGTAGTCTATGTTTTTCTGCGCATCTGGAAAATGATTTCTCAGTTCCTCTTCAGTAAGGATTTTGACATGCACACTTACTTTAGGCAGTACATCTGTTTTATGAAATTTAATAGCATTACTGATCAGATTTTGAAAGAGTCGTTTGATCTGAACCTTGTCTCCCCGTATGGCATAATCAGCACTTTCAACAGTTACCTCCGCTTGCTCGCGCCTAATCTGATTCTCGAGGTCGTCCAATACCTCCGTAATAATTGAAGCGAGGTTGAGACTTTCAAACTGCGATGTGCCACGCGAAGCTCTTGAAAAGGATAACAAATCCTGGATAAGCACTTGCATGCGAGAAGCCGCATTTTGCATGCGATGAATATAATCGTGCGCACCCTCAACATCTTTAAATTCACTCGTCAATAAATCTCCGAAGGCCCTTATTTTGCGCAACGGTTCCTGCAAATCATGCGAAGCTACGTAAGCAAACTGTTCTAAATCTTCATTCGATCTTCTCAAATCCTCATTAATTTGCTGTAGTTGATTGTCTTGTGATTTACGGTCCGTAATGTCTGAAAAGGTCACTACAAATCCATCTTCCAACTTAACGGCTTCCAGATGAAACCACTTATTTAAATTTTCGCCTTGATAAAGTTTTTCAAGTATTAAAGGTTTACCCGATTCCACAACCTTTACATAGTCATCAAAGAGATCTTCTCTGTTGCCGGGCATTTTCTCTAATAGTCGCTGACCGATTAATTCACTTTCTTCTTTTTCCGTTAATTTGGTGCTTTCCTGATTAGTAAGTATCCATTCAAAGTCCACGATTGCTCCTTTTTCTCGAACAGATTTAAATGCCATGATGCCACTAAGCGAATGATTCAGAATATTACTAAGTAATGATTGAGTAAAATATCGGAGTTTAATCTCTTCTTCCAGCGAGTTATTCTTCTCCAACAATTGTTGCTCAGCTTTCTTTTTCTTGCCGAGCGCAGTTAATGTTCCATAGAATAAAATAACGGAAGCACCAATAGCCAATAAGGAATAAATAAGAATGGCAATAGGTGCAATTTCCCGCAGTGTAGCTTCCTTTTGAGTTCGACTTGACGTGATTTCGGTTTGCACAGCCCGAATGTTATTTACCACATTTCGTATTTTATCCATATTCTTCTTTCCCTCCAACAGCATATTTATTTCATACGTATCTAAGTATAGGCCCGAGTTGGCCGTATTGTATAAAATACGATTGATCAGTATGAATTGATAGTCGATCAGATTCCTTAATGTATCAACACGCAGGCGTTGCGCTTCATTTTCAGAAACTAAGCTATCCAGAATATTAATTTTAGGCCCGATCGATTTTACTACAATTGTATAAGGCAATAAAAATGTAGTATCGCGGGTAAGTTCATAGCCACGATGACCTGTTTCCGCATCCTTAACGGAAGAGAAAACTTCTTCCAGCGTCCTAAGCACGCTGTTTGAATTCCGGATTTGTTCCACCTCATTAATATAATTATTCAGATTGCGATAGCTTAAAATACTTACTACAGTAAGTACAAACACGATCAGGAACAAAGTTACTTGTGTGTAATATTTTTTAATCATGTGGCATTATCTCTACAGTGCACGAGTATTATCAATCGCCTGAAATTCATTTTTGCGGTAAACAGGGGTAAAATAAACTTGGCGTGCTTTTTTAGTATCATCAATCAAATTAGTATCAATAATCAAACAATTTAAATCCAAAAATTATGAAAATGAAATACAAAATCATAAGTGCTTTGTTTATTCTGGCGCTTATAGGTGTAACCACTGTTGAACAGGCGGATGCCCAGGCTATTAAAAGAGCAGGTATTAAGGGCGGACTCAATGTAAGCAATTTATACATTGATGATATCCACGATGAAGACGCCCGGATTGGAATGAATGTGGGTTTCTATGGTCAGGTGTTATCCAGTGATGCGGCTGCCCTTCAATTAGAATTACTTTATTCCACCAAAGGCGCTGACGCGATGTACTCAGCGGGTGGTTTTAACCAAGAGGTGAAATACAATTTGAATTATCTTGACCTTCCGGTACTTGCCGCCATCAAATTAGGCAAGTCGGCCGAGATTCACTTAGGTGGGTATGCCAGTTATCTGCTAAATGCCAATATTTCGTATAGCGGTGATTTGGCCAATGGTACTGATGAAGTGGATAAGGATCAATTAAAATCATATGACTATGGATTATCCGGAGGCATAGGATTTAATTTTGGTGCGGTGCAGGTAGGTGGACGCTACAACTACGGCCTTGTAAAAATTGCTGATAGTGATGGCGCAAGAGCGTTGATTGGTGATTCCAAAAATTCAAATGCCCAAGTGTACATTGCCTTTAATCTGATTAAGTAAGAAAGCACTCCATTCGAAAACAAAACTCCCGCTTTAATAACAGAGCGGGAGTTTTTTATTAAACACATTTTTAGAAGAGAATAGTGCCCTACACCTTGAAGTTGTAGGACACCAGCTTATTACATAGGGATATTATACAGCTTCAGCTTGTTGTATAAGGTCTTGCGATCGATATTTAATATACCAGCAGCTTTTGATTTGTTGTAAGCGACCTTTTCAAGAGCTTCAATAATTGCCTGGCGTTCAGCAGAACCCGCAATAGATTTTAATATTCCTTTATTCTCTTCAACTCCGGCCAAGCCATCATCCTTAGTACTCTGTAAGATTTCAACGGGTAAGCTTTCCTTTAATACATCATCTCCCATGGTCAATAGCACCGACCGTTTTACCACATTGGCTAGCTCGCGTAAATTCCCATGCCAGTGATAATTTTTTAAATACTCCGAAACCTCCGAGGAGAAAGACTTTACATCCTTTTGCAGTGATGTGTTTGCCTTTTTAAGAAAATGATCGGCAAAAACCATAATATCATCTCTGCGTTCCCGCAAAGGCGATAATTGAATTTTGAATTCATTCAACCGATGATAAAGATCTTCGCGAAACTTTCCTTCTTTTACGGCTTTACTTAAATCTTCATTGGTGGCCGCAACAATCCGCACATCAATCGATGTATCTTTCGTGGCTCCAATTCTTTTGATCTTCCGTTCCTGAATTACTCTCAGCAGTTTTACCTGATTTTCATAGGAAAGATTTCCAATCTCATCCAGAAAAATTGTTCCCCCCTGTGCCACTTCAAAACTTCCAGGCTTGTCCGTTACGGCCCCGGTAAACGATCCTTTCATGTGACCGAAAAGTTCGCTGCCGGCTAACTCTTTCGGTAAAGCACCGCAATCAATGGCCACAAATGGTTTATCGCTTCGCTTGCTAAAGCGATGGATCGATTGCGCGACAAATTCTTTTCCAGTACCCGTTTCACCATGAACAATCACCGACATATCAGAAGGCGCAATCAATTCAATATACTTTTGAACCGTTTGCGATTGAATACTCTTTCCTACAATAAAATCAGACGTAGTCAGTTTTTCTGTTGAGGAGCTTTTCGACTTTGATTGGATGGTTACTCCCGCCTGTTGATTATTTTTAGTTTCGTTCTTCTCCAGCGTTTCTTTCACTGTTACCAGAAGTTCATCAGGAAACAAAGGTTTAGTTACATAATCGCTGGCACCATATCGAAAGGTTTCAACAGCGGTAGGTACATCCGAGTAACCCGTAATAATAATAACAGCAGATTTTGGTGAAAGTATTTTTATTTTTTGCAAAACTTCCAGGCCTGTATAGTCGGGCAACCGATAGTCACACAGAATCAAATCAAAACTTTGGTTTCGAAGAATCTGCAATCCTTCCTCGCCCTTGTTGGCTACTTCAACTTGATATCCATTTTTAATCAGGAATTTAGAAAGCGTAAGACAAATGTCTTTATCGTCATCTATAATTAAGATATGCGCCATAGGGTTGTATTAATTACTTGAGAAATTTACTTGTTGTAAGGCCTCGTCAATAGCTTTTTTCGATAAGGGTTTTGGTAAAAAATAATCCGCACCTTTTGCAATTGCCTTGGGGGCTTCTGCATCATGGGCACTAATCATAATGATCTTGGAGGATACGTGCATGTCTTTTAGCTTTTCAATAAGTTCATAACCTGTACCATCTTTCAAATTCAAATCGATCATGTACAAATCGTATGGGGTAACCGTGGTTTTAGAGAGACCTTCTTTAATACTTAAGGCGTAATCTGCTTTGGCACCACGCCTTTGAAGATATTTAGTTACCAAAACGCAAATATCAATCTCATCATCTACAACCAACACGTTCCACATAGTTTTTCTAATTAGCCAGCTATTTACCAGAGTTCTGCTTTGATAAGCGGTTGCGCTCCATCTGTTCCCATTCTTGCTGATTGAAAAAAGGGAAAAATACTTTTATCAGTGCAATGGAAGCAACCATAAATACAATATATCCCAAAAAAACAGAACCTAATACAATTAGAATGTCCATCAGTAGTTTCATACATTTCTTGAGTTTGTTTCTGCTGATATAACAATTCAAAAACGTGCCACACAGCAAATACCCAAAAACCCGTATCTGACGACAATTTGTGGAAATAAATCTACACTAGTCGAGCATAAATTCCTCATTCTTCATCATTTTAACCTCAATTATCTCATTTTGTTCATTGGCACAACTATTCGATTGTGGTAGGTAATCAAATCAAAAATATTATGAGAGACATACTTTATTTACTCGCTGTTGTATTACTGGTAGGCTGGATTTTCGGATTCTTCTACTTCAGCCTGGGGGCTTTTATCCACGTACTCCTTGTCCTAGCCATAATTTCAATCTTATTTCGGTTAATTGGAGGTCGGTAGTACTTAACCACACTTAGTATCTTTATTGTGAATCCTGAATTGAAAAAGAATCAGAAATGGAGAAATTATGCCTTTAAACTTCTGCTTGGTGCAGGGGTTTTAGTAGCTGCTATTTTTATTGGTGGTTTAATCATTTCAAAAGTTCTCAAAGATAAAATAGCAAGTGAGTTATCGAAAGGTAATGGCTCTGTTGCTTCGGTGCGGGTTAATCTCTTTACAAGATCTGTTAGTCTTTATCAATTGGTTATTGCCACGGAAAGCTCTAATCTTCCTTTGCGGGGAAATATTGATAGGCTTCAGCTTTCTGGTGTTAACATCTATCAACTGCTGGCAGGGAAGGGCATTAAGATTAAAAATATTCTACTGGACAGTGGCGTTATTACCTATGATTTTACAAAAACAGATTCAACGAAGAAAACCCCTCCATCTTATGCTATTAGTGTTGAAGACATCACTCTCAATAAAATTCACTTTTCAATAAAGCAAGATTCTATTCTTGAGCTAAAGGCTGTTGCCAATGTATCCTTTGGTTCAATCCATTATGACAGTGCATTTTCGTTTGAGGATTTAGGGGCCACATTTCATTACCTAACTGGGTCATTTAACCAGTTAAATTTTTCTGAGGCAACCGGTTTCTACAAAATGTCAATCGATAAGATTGAGTTCAATAGTAAAGCCAGTTCATTATTTATTGATTCACTGAAACTCATCCCTACTTATGACAAGGTCGAATTTGGTCAAGCCAAGGGCAAGCAAGTTTCTCGTGTTGATCTTTCCATAAAAAGCATAAGTTTTTCACAGTTTGATTATAAATCATTATTTGACAAGGCTTTGCTGGTGTCGCGGCTTTCCATTGTGGGCTCCAGACTTCATGCTTTCCGTGACAAACGACTTCCCTTTATCAAAAAAGAAGTGGTACCCATGCCTATGTATGCGTTTTTGAAACTTCCTTTCAAAATTAAGATTGATAGTATCGACATTCAGCAGGCCAACATTGTGGTCGAAGAAATTGCTGCGGATGCGATAGCATCTGGGCATGTCATATTTAATAATGTAAAAGGCCTACTCACCGGCCTAAGTAATCAATCGCAAGAACCAGCCCTTCTTAACGCCACGGGTAATTTTATGAAAACAGGTTTGATTGATGCTACATTTACGTTTCCTGCCGATTCTACACAAGAGTATACCGCAAAAGGAAAAATTTCTAATGTACCGTTCCATGAGTTGAATACAATAACAACCCCTGCGGCTTCCCTCGAATTTGAGTCTGGCCTATTAAATAATCTCTACTTCAATTTTGCTTACAACGATTACAAATCCTTAGGTGAGATTCAAATCAATTATAAAGACTTGAAAATCCTCAGTTTGAATGAAGCCAAATCTGTTCAGAAAGTAAAATCAGCCTTGATCAATGCCTTGATAAAAGACACGAAAGACAAGAAGACCCCGGTAAAAGACAGAAAGGGTAAAATAGAAATCGAGCGTGATCGCAAGCGTTTTATTTTTAATCTCTGGTGGAAGTCAATCCAAGCCGGATTAAAAGATAGTATTTTAGGCAGTGGTAAGAAGTGAACTATTAATTCTTCTTATTAGCTTCTCGTTTCTCCTTTCTTAGTTCAGCTTTTGTTTTCGGAATAAACTTTATCGTGTTATCTGTCTTCATTTCAAATGCTTTAACAAACGCATTAGTGAAAATATTCCAAAGCGTTGGCCACGTTTTTGTTTTTACATTATTTAAATCACCGGCCAGAGGCACTTTGGTGGCAAACTGATCTTCTTTTTGGTTTTCAAAAACCTCAACAAAGAAACCCACGATCGATTGCCACACCAGATTAAAGACATTTTGCTTGTCCTCCTTCCAGTTTACAATTGTAACATCTTGTGCCAACGGTTTAACGTACCCATTAATAATTCCATTCTCCGCCGTTATTTCAGAATATAAAAAAAAAGTACCCTTTTCAATGTCCACGTTACTATAAGCTAAAAAGAAGTCATTCAAGGCGGGCATGTTAATATTTTCAAATTTTAGATCCATATCCAGATCCGGAATCTCTTTGAGTACATTAATATTCATAGCGACACTTAGTTGGCCATCGCCAATAGAGTTTGCCGTCAGATTAATCTTTGAAGGCAGGGCTACCGTTTGTCTCTCCGCATTATTTAAGTTAGTGGCCAGCAGATTCAATTGCTTTAAACTCAAATCTACTTTGGGTTTTGATGTGAAATCATAAAAGAAGACAGAGGCATTTGTTACTTCCAATCTATTGATCTGCAACGGAATTAATTCTTTAAGCGGCACAGTCCAATCTACATCGGCACCTGTTTGATTATTCTCTTTGCCCTCCGAATCTTTATTTCCACCAATAAAATTCAAGGAAGGGTTTTCAAATATTACTTCCCCAACCACCGAGCCATGAATCAATGCCTTCCACTCCACAGACAGATCGGTGGAAGGAATATCTACAAAAGGTACTTTTTCACTGCCATCCACTTTAAAAATCTTAAGATCGTGAATTACATAGGCGCCTCGTACCAACCAGATATCTACTCCTGTAATTGAACCCGAATATCCAGGAATATTAGCCAGTACTTTATTGACATACCGGGTTACAAAGTAGGGAAGAATCAATCGCCCAATTAAAAGTACTACTAGAATACTTCCGATAACCAAGTACTTCTTTTTAATCTTCTTCATAATTATTTTCTTGAGGTACTTCAACCATTTTAAATTTTACTGCATTTTTATAGGGTATAACTCCTTTCCCCAGATGGGCCGCATATACGGAGGTGAATTCAGCACCAAAAAGAAAAATCAGCGTAGAGTAATAAACCCAAATTAAAATGATAACCACAGAACCTGCCGCCCCATACGCTGAGTTTATACTGCTGCTTCCCAGATAAAAGCCAATCAAATATTTTCCTAGCGTAAAAAGTATCGTTGTGATAAAGGCGCCAACCCACACATCGCGCCATTGAATTTTAGCATCTGGCAAAATCTTAAACAGCAGCGCAAAAATTAAAGTAATGATGGCCAGCGATACTACAAGATTTACTCCCGATACAAGGAAAGCAGTAAGACCATTAGCCGCTATATTCATTTGGTTTTGAACTAAAACCAGTATAGTATCGATAAGCAGTGAAACAAGAAGCACAAAACCAAAACTAACTACCATGGCAAATGATAGAACTCGGTTTATTATATATTTTAACCAACCTTTTTCAGGCTTTGGCTTTATGCCCCACATTTTATTAATACTGGTTTGCAACGAAACAAATACCGTGGTGGCACTAAAAATAAGAGTGGCAATTCCAATAAACCGGGCAAAGGTACTGCTCATATCATAGGTGGCATTGAGAATTATCTTTTCAATTTGCCCTGTGCTTTCGCTACCAATCAACGCAGCTACTTGATTAATCAACTCTTGCTGAACCAAATCGCGTTCGTAAAAAGTAGAACCTATGGAAAGCGCAATTATAATAATTGCCGGTAATGAGAAAATTGTTGAGAAGGCAATGGAACCCGCATACAAGAAGGAATCATCATTAAGGTAGCCCGTAACCGTGCTCTTAATAATAGACCAATAATTTGTTGATAATTTTTTAACGTAAGGTAACACACGTAATCCTTGTCAATAAATGTACCCGACTACTAAAAGGGATGAAGACGCTTAAATTGGCGAGCCATCGGGAAATTGCGCCCCATTCGGTGAGGCATAATCTCCACAGTTCGTATTGAGTTTGGTTCAATGCCGTAGAATTAATTTCTATTTTGTACTGGCATGATAATTCGATTGTTAAATAAGATTCTAAAATCTTTATTACATGAACAATGCGGAGGCCTTTTACAAGAAATTAAGTTTCAATCTTCTAACTATCGGATTAATTTGTGCTGCCCTTGTATTGGCAAAGGATTTAATTTTACCTATTCTCTTTGCAATTTTATTGGCTACCCTGCTTTTGCCAGTCACAAGATTCTTACTAAAGAAAAAATTTCCTAAAATACTTTCTATAATAATACCTCTTGTGGCTGCTATTGTTATAGGTGGCGGTATAATTTTTATTTTATCAAAGCAGGTGGTCAATTTTATGGACGATTTACCAGCCCTAAAAGAACGACTCAATGAAGTAGGCAAATCCATGCAATACTGGTTTAATGATCAAACAAACATTACGGTGCGCAAACAAAATCAATACATCGATCAAACCCTGGATAACCTGAAAGAAAAAGCACCGCAAATAGCCAGCGTTACTGTGGGTTCCATAACCCACATGCTCACGTATGTGGTTTTACTTCCCATCTATACATTCCTGATTCTTTACTATCGATCTGTTATTAAAAAATTTATTATTGGTGTTTTTAAAAACGGAACTGAAGAAAAAGTAACTGATATTCTTACCGAGTCTACGTCTATTGCTCAAAAGTATGTAACCGGATTGATGATTGAGACAGCCCTTGTATTTACACTCAATTCAATTGGGTTTTTGATTCTTGGTGTCAAGTACGCCATCTTCATGGCGTTATTGGCTGCTTTACTTAATTTAATCCCCTACGTGGGCATGCTTACGGCTAATATTATTTGTATGTTAATCACGCTGGTTTGTTGCAACGACAGCAACACCAGCCAGGTAATTTGGGTGGGCGTTGTGTTGTTTGCTGTTCAGATTGTTGATAATAATTTTGGAATGCCACTTATTGTAGGAAACAAAGTGCGTATCAATGCTTTGGTAACAATTATTGGGGTGTTGGTGGGTGGCAAACTTTGTGGAGTACCCGGAATGTTTTTGGCAATTCCTATACTGGCCGTTGCCAAAGTAATTTTTGATAAGGTGCCGGAACTGAACCCATGGGGAACTTTATTGGGTGATGGAACAAAAACTCCGAAAAAATAAGCGCACAAAAAAAGCCGCTCTCATTTCAGTGAAAGCGGCTTAATCTTAATGTGGCGTTGCAGGCTTGCCTGCTTAATGCCAAAAGAGTGGAGCTGCAGGGTCTATGTCTTCATCAGAAATATCTCATTTAAACTCCAAATAACAAATTCTCTACCTAGTGTGTATCGAATTTGCACCTTGTCAAATTGAACCAAATCAATCTAATCCATATTAAAGATACAAAGTCTAATCAAAACGTAAAAGGAAACTCGAAATGAGTAAAGAAAGTGATGCATTTATAATCTGCGGGGATGTGCGATTGGGTTAACTCTCTGGATTGATAAACTTACCCCCATTTTGCGCCATACTTTTCCTGATTAAACCCATTTCGAGCTCGCCTGTAACGGCACTTCGTGGAGGTTCTTCCCATCTGAATCTGCCATTGGAAATAGTAGGACTTTGTAAAAACCAATCAACGATAATTTCTTTATTAATTTTACGCAAACGGGTAATAGCAGCAACTTCGATTTGCATTGCCGCATCAACAATATCTTTATGGAGGGCTACATTGAATGACCTGCCTTCACCCTTTACGCTTGGAAACTGAATTGCTTTAACACCAGCTTCAAAAAGAGCATCACCATAGGCTGCTGATATTTTATACTCCCATTCACTACCCTTTTCTACTTTTTCGAAAATTCACGAGACATAAATTCTGCAACCATTTCTATCAATTCACCAGCCTCATCAAGAGAACTAGTAAGCTCAGTATGCTTTTTTTTCATCTCCTGAGCATTAATATTTGAGCTTGCCAAGTTAGAATGCAGGCCTACTATTGCTATTGTAAAATCTTTGGTTACTTCCCATTTTCCCAATTGAACGTGTTCCTCATCTGCTGTGAAGTCTTCCCTCATTATTGATCCAACCTCAATCATGGCTGTTATTTGATCAAAGCGAGTCTCTTGGGGCATCATTGCACCATAGAATACTTGAAACTTGTTTGATGAGAGTCGATTAAAAATAAGTTTAGAATTTTTACTTTTCGGAGGATAGCTCAATAGACTTACTTCATGAAAAACGTTTGCAGGATTTACAACTCGTCCTCTATAAATTGGTAAATGATTCTTAGGGAAAAGCGCGGCCATAAATCCAGCCCTTACTAGAATATCAGCCCGTCTTTTAATTTCGGAATAGTCAGTGGTTTTAAGGTCAAAAAATTTTAACTCTTCGATTGCTCTAACAACCTCACTTTTTGACACGTCCATAATCTTCTGTGTTTAGAGTGAAGTATTGGCATAGACACCTTGTTGACCACCTGGATAATTGGTGTATACATGTTGGTATACATGAATTGTTCGTTCACTCACATCTTGATCGGTGTAAGAAGTTTGTGGAAGCCACTGCAGGGAATCAAAAATAGTAGTCTTGACCTGAGCTGTTATTTGTCTGCTTTCACGCCAGCGTTCTATTTGCAATTTCTCTGCTTTCAGTTTTGCTAGGATGTCAACAGATACTTTTTTGACTTCCTTAATTTCAGGTTGAGACAGTTCTTTGCCAGAACGCAATAGATCAAAAATGGCCAACGATTCTTTATCCAAATCTTCTCTAATGGCTCTTGCATCTTCGATGTTCAAATCTTTGATGAAGTTGCTGAGATTTTCAAAGGCTTTCATGGTATCCTCCAAACTCTTGCCCTGATTATATTCCTTTATGATTTCTTGATAGCGTTCGTAGAAATTAATGCGAAGCGGATTTTCCTTCATCATCTGCTCTAGCTTTTGCTCAACCGCTCTCTGTAAATCGAACACCACCGTATTTTTCTTCTGCGTTTTGGCGAATGCTGCGCGGAGTTTATCAAAGTCAAGTTTGCTGAGATCAACATAAACTCCTTCTGGATCATTTACTTTGGTTGAATCAACCAATATGCTCTCATTAACAATCTGTTGCAACTCAGTGATAATTGAAGTCACATCAGCTGATTTGGTTTGCTGATTCAGTTGCTGGTAGATAGCTTCAATGGCATTAAATTGGCGAATGAAGGGCTTTACTTGTTCTTCAGGATAGAGGGCGTGGTATTTACGAAATACGTCCCTCGCCATTATTTCAAACTTCGTTCTGGTCGTTTCATTTAAGCAAACACAATCGACAGCCTTTTTGATGTGAGCGATTTTTTCCATCGGCTAGTATCTACATTGCTGAGATCACCAAGATTAAAGCCCAACTCCGCTAAATAACCTTTCGTTTGACGGATCGATTCCTTTAGCTCTTCAGCTAACTGCTCTAATAACTCAACGGGTCTTTTGGTCTCACCTGGTCCATCACCACCAGAACCACCACCACTTCCTTTGCCGCCTTCACCATAGACTGAATATGCTTTTTCCAATTGCTTATACACATTGCCATAATCGACAATCAATCCGTTTTCTTTCTCATCATCATACACTCGATTGGCACGAGCAATGGTCTGCATGAGTGTATGACCTTTAATGGGTTTATCAAGATAGACTGTGGAAACACAGGGGGCATCGAAACCCGTGATCCACATGGCGCAGACTATTGCAAGACGGAATGGATTTTCTTCATCTTTAAATTCTTTTTCTAAATCACGATCAACCATCTTCTTGCGATGAGGCGCAATCTCCAAATTCATTTTACGAAACTTGTCGACTTCGTTTTGTTCAGAACTTACAATTACACAAACTTCTGTCTCTTCGACTCGTTTTAATTTCTGTTGTAAAGACTGCTCCTCTTGCTGGTCTGTGGCTTGCCGAATTTGTTTCTTTAAATCCTCAACGTAGGCTGGCCAATGCTTCTGTATGAGATCATACATGCGCACGGCAGTTGGCTTATCAAGTGCAACAAACATTGCCTTTCCCTGATAACCTCTTTCATTAAAATGCCAGACCAGATCTTTGGCAATAGCGTCCAATCTCGGCTCGGCAGTTAGGATTACATAGTCCTTTTGGAAGAGATAAGCGAGCTTACTTTTTTGATCGCTATCCAAGCTCTCATCTTCAAGAATTTCTGCCATCCGCTCATCCAACTGGGGATTTTGAATGCCCAATTTTTCACCTCTGTTTAGATAGCGAAGCGGTAGAGTTGCACCATCATCAATAGCTCTTTTGAAATCGTACACAGAGACATATTCACCAAATATGTTTTTAGTGAGTTCTGCTTCCTCTTTTATAATAGGTGTTCCTGTGAACCCCAGATAGGATGCATTTGGAATGCCTTGAAAGCGCATGTTACGCGCAAAAGTTCCGGCTTGTGTTCTGTGGGCCTCATCTGAAATTACAATGATATTTTTACGGTCGGTGATGAGTGGATACTCACTCTCTACTTTAGGATCAATGGAAAACTTGTGGATTAAGGTAAAGACGTACCGGTGATTTGCCTTTAGTAATTCGCGAAGGTTGTCGCGGCTTTTTGCTACAACTTCTTTACTCGTTGTTGCGCCAACTCCGGTAAACGTATCATACAACTGCCTCTCTAACTCACTGCGATCTACCACCACCAGAAACGTGTATGAGCCGCCAAACTTTCTATGAATCTTCTGACAGATGAAAACCATGGAGTATGATTTACCACTGCCCTGTGTGTGCCAGAAGACTCCCAACTTACCTTTTAACTCCTCAATACTTTTCGCTTTGTCGATTACCTTATTCACACCAATGAACTGGTGGTTTTTTGCCATGATCTTTACCACATCTCCTCCACTGTCGTCAAAGAGAAGGAAATTCTCAAAGATGTCCATTAGGTTTTCTTGGAACAGGTACCCCGAAGCATAGTATCCAAACTCACAATACCCTCTTCTTCTTCCGTGATTCTTTTCCAATCGAGGAAATATTTATAAGGACTTGTTACGGTTCCTACTTTGGCATCGGTGCCATTGCTGAGAATAATAAACGCATTACAATGGAATACGTGGGAAATGGTGTCTTTATAGTCTGTAATGTTATCAGTAAAGGCATTTCTCAAATCGGTATGATGCGCTTTCAGTTCAAAGAATACCAGCGGTATTCCATTAACAAAGCCGACTATATCTGGCCTTCTGTTATAGAGTTCACCTACTACTTCAAGTTGCCTAACTGCGAGAAAATGATTGCTTGTAGGATTCTCGAAGTTAAATACCTGTAGTTTTTGTTTTTCAAGTTCTCCTTCACCGTTTGTAAAACTTACCTCAACTCCCTCTTTGAAAAGCTTGTACTTGTCTTTGTTAATGCGGCCTAAGGTTTTATCGGAACTCTTTTGTTCAATTTGTTCAGTGGCTTGTTGATACGCTGCCTCCGGTAGTTCAGGATTTAACTCTTTAAGCGCCTGCAATAAATATCTTCTAAGAATTACTTCGCTTTTATTTTCACGCCCTAACAAACCATTGGCTCCGAAACTTTCGTTTGTCCAGGCGGTTAGTACTTTCCAGCCGAGTTCTTGCAGCACATCTTGCGTGGCTGATTCAATTAGTCCATCTTCTGAGTATTCGTAGCTCATGAATTGCTTATTGCTTTTTTATTAAGCCAGGCATCGCACTCTGTATGAATGGACAGTTGCCAATCGGCTATATTTCTTTTTAAAGATAACGGAAGTATGCTGCACTCCTTATCGCTTAATTCTCCTGTCTGGTCAAAGTACATCCCTTTTCTGACTTCAAATTGGCCGGGATACACCAATGCTACTTTTTGCGCCCCAAAGTATTCGTGGTATACGAACATTTGGCGCAGATCATCGGGTGAGGGATTATAGCCACCTAAATTTTTCCATTTGGTATCGAGTACCACACAGTTCTCTTTTCCTTTATTTAATACAATGTCCGGACGCATCGAAACGCGATATCCGCTTTGCGGCTTCCAAAAACTTTTGCTTTGCTGTGCCGCTATTGTTACTCCTTTCACCCTATGTCTCAGTAAGCTTACGTACACAAACTGTTCCCATAGAGCATTCATATTGAACATCAACGCGAGTACATTATTTCTTCCGGTCATCACATCAGGATGATAATTGAGCAACAGCAAACGGGAAATGGATATAGCGGTTTTATAATTCTCGGATTTTCTATCGAGCTGGATTCTTTCAAACAAAGCTTCCGACACTCTTAAATCATCTTGCTCCGGGAAACTTAGTAACAGGCTGCCAATCTTGCTCTGCAGTTTAGAACTGGTATTGATCTGATTTAATAGGCGTAAGGTTTTATAAAGTATTTGGTGAAGCAGATGGTGGACATCGTAGGTTGTGTGCCGGACATAAAATCTCTCCTGATGTGTCAGGTTTTGTTGAATGTGCCGGGCAAATTGAATAGTTCCTTTCAGTGCTTTACTGTTTCCTTCAGCTTTGCGATATTTTTTCACTAACCCTCTGTGAAAGAGGTATTCTGTTTCATGAATAAATAACTCAAAGTACAATTCTAAAATCGAGTTGGACTTGAGTGCTAAGTCGCTATGACTGGGTGCTTGAATTGTAAATATGCCTACTGCTCTTAGCATACCAATCAACATGGAGCGCCAATGCGCTTCATCCTCTTCTTTATCAGCTTTTGGCAGCACTTCTATTGTGAGATTGCCCACTTGCAATACACCTACGTATTCGCAAAACTTTACGCCATTATGGATTAATGAATAATAGGGTACACCCTTCTCTCCATAAAAAAGTTGGAGTGCCTTTAGCTTTGCCTCATCAAATTCTCCATTTTCAAAATGCTGCCCGAGTTTTAAGGACTGATGTTCGAAAACGGTAATATGGTGCTTGATACCTGGCATTTGCTTTTATTTCATAAGGGTAGCAATAGCTTCTTTGAATTGTTGATCACTTATCTTTTTATTCTTATCCAGTAAATTTATCAGGTGATATACTTTGCGCTCGGCTAAACCGGAACTGTCATATTCAAAGTCGGCAAATAAGGAGTCATCCTCTTTTTCGATTGCTTCAAAGAAGCCCTTGCCTAATATCAGACCAATCTTCCCGGTATCTCCGTAGAAATACTCCTGCAGTAACGGAATGATTTTGTGTTGAAAAGCAAGTATTAGTTTATTCAAATCTCCATTGATGTCGAGAAAGTAGCTATGTCCAATTAAATGATCTTTATCTAATAGTTTTTCCAGCCTGCTATTGATTTTTTGAAGAATTGAACTTGGTGTAAACCCGGCTACGGTAGTTTGTAACTCAGCAAGATCGTAACGAGGAACCATTTCAGTGAAGCTGAATCTTCTGCGAAGCGCTGTATCGAGTGCCTCTACACTGCGGTCAGCCGTGTTCATTGTTCCAACAATATAGAGATTGGAAGGCACTGAGAATTTCTTTTTCGAATACGGAAGTTCTACCTCAATCGCGTTAGGCTTGCCTTCACGTTTATCGTCTTCTATTAATGTGATCAGCTCACCAAAAATTTGTGAAACATTTCCTCTGTTTATTTCATCGATGAAAAGCGCATAGTCATTTTCTGAATCTCTCCTGGCTTTGGTACAAAGCCTCTTAAAAATACCATCCTCAATTTTGTAACGGATATCACCTTCTTCGGCCTCTTCCTCCATGATTGGCTTTATACCCTCTACAAAATCTTCATATGAAAAGGACTGATGAAAGGTGATGAATTCGAAGCGCTTGATTTCTTCCTTGTTTTGAGTAGCTGGCTTCTTCCATGAATCCAATAGTTCTCTTACTTCTGGGGCCTCTGCATCTGCTATTGTAGCGTCAATTGTCCAGTTGCCGTCTTTGTCTTTATTAAAGAATAGCGGTTCGTATCGCTTAGAGTACTTAACATACTCACACTCCGCTTTGGTATGTTGCTGAAGCATTGCCCAGATCATTGCGCGAGCGTTCTTCTGATCGGATACGGAGTCCTTTATCTGTACTAACTGATGGTTTAAGATTTGTGTGACATGGGTTGATTTCAAATCCAATACAGCTGCTGCCACGATCTGCCACCAAGTGTACTTTGAAACCAATTCAATTTTATATTGGTCTTCCGACACTTCTTGTTTTTGGGATGTAAACAAGGGATAGTATTCTTTGAGAAGGGTATGTGTTTTACCTGTACCGGGAGGGCCAAATAGAATTTGGTTAAGAGGAAGTTTCATTTTCTCTGATTGGTAAAGTGTAGCTGGTTCCTGAACAGTTGCTGATTCATCTGCTGTAGAAATTAGATGGGTATTGAAGTAGGGTTCGAATAATAATTTGTTGGCCTCTTCCAGTTCCTCGCGTTTTATTTGAATGCACGTGCTGTTGTTATTTGGTGCCCACCATTTATTTGGCCCTTTGTATGCCATTTGGTTAACGGAAGTGACTACAACCTCAAACTTCCGTTGAAGCCAGCCCGAATGATCCACATAGTTTTTTTTACTTGCTGAGGATTCACTCGTAATGCGGCCTAGTATCTTCATACTGTTAGGGCCATTGCCGTGGGTCAGATAGAAATAGTCACCCACTTTCATTGTCTCTTCAAATGCTGCCGCTTGTGTTTCGGTACTCGTGCCCTTGCCACGTGTATCGCTGTGAACCACCACTATCGAATCGCGCATGCACGCTTCCATTTCTTCATTACTAAAACTTCCCATGGAGATTTTAAAGACATTGAAATTTTCAATGTCAATCTCCTCCAGCCCCTTGTCCAATAATGTGTAGAGAATATCTTGTGCTAAGAGGGTGTGGGTAGGGTCTTTGTAGGCATTAGCAGGAATAAGTGCGTTTACTGCTTTTAGTAATTCGGCATCAGTATCAATAAACTTTTCTTTGAATTCACTTAGCAGTTCTAAGTAATGCACATATTTTTCTCCCTTCTTCTTACTTTTTATGCCGAGTAACTTGCAATACTTTTGATAGAATGAATCCTTATAAAAGGAATACTTTTCAGGATTGTGATAGGTTAGGAACGTAGCCATTGTTCTTTCATCCTGATGATGTGGGTATTTATCTTCTGGGACAAATTGCCTATAGATAGCGAGTGTTTTGCTGCCAAAGCTTGTTACACGGTTCTGTAATGGAGCGGCTTCATTGAATAACTCTTTGAAGCATTCCCTGTATGGCTCCTGACGCTCAGCTGCAATATGATTGCTGACAGAAATAGCTAGAGGATAGAGAAGATTATGAAACTTGACTGATTTTATTTCTTCTGCAAAATTGGGTGCTTCTGGGTTTGGTCGACCCTTAAACTGACTGAGAAGATTCCATTTGTAGATTTCATCCTTCAGTTTGTTTTTTTGCAGTTCAATCTTGTATCTACGGATTAGGTCTGCATGAATGCTGTCTGAGTTCTCCATCTTATTAATTACAGATTTAAAATCACTAACGGTGTAGCCATCTCTAATACCAAAGTCGCTGGCATAAAAACCGAGAGACCGTATTTGATTGCGTATTTTCTTTTGGTCTTCAGTATTAGCCTTTAGCTTTTGCTCAATAAGCAACGAAATTTGTTTGATTTCATCTTCAGTGAAGTGAGCTTTTCCTTTCATGATCTACTTTTTGAGACTGTAGTGTAACTTAGGTTCTGCTGCTATTGCTAAACTTTCTTCTTGTGCCCTGTCAATATCAATTGCTCCAACCATTAACCTTGGAAGCAAAATATCTCGGGCTTCTTTAAGAAATTGATTTTGTTTTGTTAGGTTCCAAATCAAATCAATAGATGGTCTAAACTTTAGATCAAAAGATTCAACTAATACCCTATTTGGAATAGTTATTTCTGCGTCTTCAAAAGCTTGTGAGGTAACTGCGGGATATGTAGCGCCAGTAGCTAGGTTGGTTAAGTAGCTAACAAAAGTATCAGTCGTTAAAAATTGATACAAATAGCTTGATGGCAATGAAATGGGAGTAATCACTGCAAACCCCGTTGACACAATTAAATTAATTTCTGGATTCCATATCATGGAATAAGACTTTCTATTTGGTCTTACGCATGACCAGATTATGTCACCGTGATTAACAATCCTTCTTGCTCGACCAGGTGCATTTGTAAAGTCATACTCTATCCAAGAATCAATCCTTCCCGTTGAAACTGAAGAGATGTCAACATATTTAAGTAGCCCCTCGAAGTCCTTCTTTACACTTTTGGAGTTAATACTAGCTACTTCATCTAGTCTTTTCTTTTCCCATCCCTCCGGCAACCCAGTCTCTCCATTTATTTCTAATTGCTCGCCATTAACTTTAAACTTCACAAACCATTCTTCATAAGTACGTTGTGCCAGTTCTTCTAATAGCTTAATGCGTTTGAGGTTGTTCTCAATTAGGTCATCGTAGGGGGAAAGGATGGAGGCGATTTTTGTTTGTATTGAAATGGGTGGCAAATGAAATTCAAATTTTCTAATTGAATCCAAGGTTATACTTGCTTGATTCGCTGCCCCTTGAGCACAGCCAAGGTTATAAAATTTAAATGACTCATCCCTCAACCTATAGTAGAGGAATCTCTTATCAATCTCTTGCCTAGGAATAATTTTGACAATATTTTGATTTAATAATGAACCGCCTAAGTCTTTTGGAACTTTGACAACTTTACCGACAATTGATTGAGGATTATGTTGCCAAGATCCAACAGTCTGGATGAGAATGTCCCACTCCGATAATTTATAACTGAAGAATTTAGTGGCATCTTCTTCACTATAGTACATTATTTGACTTCGAGAAATTGAACTGTCGGTAAAATCAGAAACCCTCACTATTGGAACTCCAGCATCGGTGTATTTGGAACTTTTAAATGCTGCCCCTTTTTGTGTTTCCATAACATCCCCCAACTTAATCAGAGACCAATTTTTCATATCAATTCTTCCAAGTTTTTTAAAATTGAATTGGTGAATTTTCCAGACTCACGATTTAAGAGGTCAAATTCAATCTTAATTGTTTTGAGTCTTGTGACAAAGTCAAAATCCCCATCAATGCTATCCTTTACGCCAACATATCTTCCTGGTGTTAAACTATAATCATTCTCCTTTACCTCATCTAGCGTTACGACCTTACACAGCCCTTCAATGTCCTGATATTTTTTATTGGGGAAGCGGCCGTTAAACCATGCATTGGTTTTACTAACTTCTGGCTTTTCGCCACGGTATAATTTCACAATGGCGGTTAGGCCTTCCAGTTGTTCTTCACTAAAATCATTAATAGTAGTCGTTACTTTGCGGAACACATTGCGCGCATCAATCATCAGTATTTTCTTCTTGTTCTCTTTGTGTTTTCCCTTATCAAAAAACCAAACATGGCAAGGCAATGAACGCGTATAGAAAAAGTTATTGCCTACGCTTACAATACAGTCCACATCACCTGTTTCAATCAGTTGCTGGCGTATTAGTTTTTCGCTGTGTCCGGCATCTGTAGCAGAGCTTGCCATTACAAAACCGGCACGTCCTTTTTTGTTGAGGTAGCTATGGAAGTATTGTATCCACAAGTAGTTTCTATTATCTGCCTTCGGCAAACCAAAAGGCAAGCGTGGATCAGTCTTTACAAAGTCCTTACCCTTATCTACTTTGTTTACATTAAAGGGAGGGTTAGCCATTACAAAGTCGCACTTACCTACCAGGTTGTGCGGATCGCTGTAAAAACTGTTGGCCTCAATTATTTTTCCTTCAATACCATGGATGGCTAAGTTGATCTTGGCAAGCTTAGTGTTGTTGGTCTTTTGTTCTGTACCATAACATTTAATTACCTCGTTCACTTCCTTATTACTGTGGCTCTTCACAAAATAGCCAGTCTGCACAAACATACCACCGGAACCACAAGCAGGATCGTGAATGATACCATGATCTGGTTCAATGAAATTTACAATCAACTGCACTAAACTTGGAGGCGTAAAGAATTCACCACCTTCCTGCGCACCGGCACCTTGCATGGAAAACTTCATCAGGAAGTATTCATAGATGCGCCCGAACACATCGCCAGTTGCTTTCTTCACTGCGTCTTTATTAAACACACGGATCAGATCACGAAGAAGATCACTTTCAAACTCCTGGTAGTTTTTGGGAAGATTACCTTGTAAGTCTGGGTACTCTGCCTCAATTGTTTTCATAGCCTTGTTAATGGCGTTAGCAATGTCTTTACTCTCGGGTAAGGCCGCGAGGTATTCGTACTTGGCAGCATCGGGAAGCATAATAGCACCAGCCGCTAGATAATCCTCCTTCGTAGCAGGCCGCTGACCTCTCGGCCCTTTTGGAATTTTCGCTTCTACAATGGGCTTGGCTTCTTCATATCTGTTCTGTGCAAAACGCAACAACACTAAACCCAACACCGGGTCCTTGTATTCAGCAGCCGTAAGCTTACTATTTGCACGCAGCGCATCGGCTGCATCCCACAATTCCTTTTCGAGTTGGCGTATTTGTTCCTGGGTCATTTGGTGTATTTATGCTTGCGAGTCTTCTTCAATCGATTTATGCCAGTAGTAATAGGCTTCTGGATTTGATTTCTTTAGTTTATTAAGCCTTGTGTAGTCAGGGCTCTCAATATTCAGTTCAGCCAATTGATCGGGTGATTCAAATCTTACTGGCTCACTTGTTTTGTCAGCCTTTAAAAGTTTGCAGAGGTAAGCCGTTTTAGCTGATGCTGTTATAGCTTCCTCAATCTTAAACCGATCAAGAATGAAATTCGTGATATTGGTAATTCCAGTTTGTAAATGAACAAACTCCTGCCTGGTCTGGTCGCGTTGTGCAAGTATATAGCATGTTTCGGTGGTGTCCTGCAGCACCTGCGTCCAGGTGATGTCCAACTTTCGGAAAGCAATTTCTTCATGCACAACGTTCAAGAAACTCTTTTTCACCAGTTCAAAATCGGAAGAAAGGTCGAAGAGAAGACCCACATCATACAATTGCTTGATGATTTCCACAGGCCTATTCTTGGTGTATAATATACCTGTTGTGTTTGGAGCAAAGGCTGTGAGTTTGTCACCGAGTAGCGATTCAAAAACTGGAATATCTACGGTGAGTGGTTCCATATCGGTTAATAGCCAATTGTGTACAACTGGGTACTCCTTCAATTTGGGATAGGGGTTTGCTGCGAAAAGCACATCGAGTAGTATGGGCTCTTCTGGTTTGTGGGCATCGATCTTGCTTTTGTAATACAACTTATAATGTGCGACCGGAGCCTCTGCTGCGGATTTGCGGTCGTTATCAGGTGCCCATCTTATAAACAGTCCAGTTGAAACAATCTTGTCGAGTAACGCTTCAATTTCCTTTTGCGGGGTTAATGTTATAATGTCAATGTCAATTGAAAATCTGCGAGGTGGGTTTGTTGACAGCAGTAAGGAGGTTCCGCCTTTGAATATGAAATCGAGCCTGTGAACTACAATCTGTTCTAATAGTGTAAAGGCGTAGATTACCTTCTCCAATAATTTCGGGTCACCTTTTTTGCCAAGTGATGCGGATACTTTTTGTATCCATTCCAATTCGTATGAGGCCTTGTTTATCATGTCAAATTTGTGGCACTATTCTTAGTTTTTGCCAAAGTTTTGAATTCGCATTTCGACTTCCGTTAATTTGTTTCTTCTCCTGGCGTATCGCTTCATTGCATTGATGTTGATAGTATATCGATCAAAAGCATTTTTAAAAATAGTATCTAACTCAGCTTGTTGTGCACTGAACATAACAGGCTCGGCCAAGCAGTCTACCAATAATTTTTCGAGAGAGGCACATACTATGTTTTCATGATTCGCTACCGGTGCTTCTGATATCATTGACTTTACAATGATGACTTCATCATGATTTACAATATACTTTTCAAATATCTCTTTGTCGGGATCCAAAAAAACACTTACAGTGGGGCTTACCAGCCTGTTATAAACTGATTCTGAGGCTTCCTTCTCCGCTTCGATAACCAAGAAATGCTTGAAGAGCTGAAGTTCAAGGAATTCATTAAACCAGCGTGAATCCCAAACACAGATTGTGGTGTAGGGTAGTTCTTTGTGAATTTTAGCAAACAGTTTTTTTAGCGATTTGGAAACCGTTGGAAGGTACTGTGGTTTTTGCTGAAAGGAGTAGGTGCCTCTTGATACATGATGGATGACGCCTTTCTTTTTCAGCTCATAGATACGCCATTGAAGCGTTTTAATGGCTACTTCTGGGTATTGGATTTTTAAAAACTGCAGGATTTCACTGGCTGAAACGGATGTTTTGCCCTTAAAATGCTCTAAAAGTGCCTTTTCTATGGTGATTGCCATTGGGTTTAAATATACCAAACTTTGGCAAATATTGTAATTTTTGCCGAAGTTTTGATTATTAACGATAAAGGCCACACACACCAAGTCGGAATTTTACCATATCCTGACTGGCATTGAATTTTTCAGCTATTTCGTTAACTGAATTTCCATACACTTTGTAATGGAAGTGTAAGGCAACCCTTGGCAACTGTAGGCATCCACCAAGCCATTCCGCTTCTTTTTCCATACCATCATCGTAATCACGTAGCGAAATACCGTGTGATAAATGGGAAAATTGTCCCATTTCGTGATTGCAGATTACATGAGCCAATTCGTGCATGATGCTGCTCTGCTGTCTTGCTTTTGAGTGTGAATCGTTGATGATCACCAACAATTTTTTATTGATTTTGAGCGTAACGCCTGACCAATGCGAGTCGCTCCCTCTTCTGAGACAACTCAATGTTGCTTGATCCATATCCGGAATTTGGTGAGGAAATAAGACAGGAACCTGTAAATGCTCGACCAGTTTTTCGGCCGGTAATGGATAAGAAGGTTTAATGCTTAGTTCTGCTCGAAGCTCAACAGATTTCTTCTCTGCAAAAGTCTTGAAACCTCTTTTGAACTTTACCTTCGGTGTGGCTGGCATTACTACTCATGTGCTTTGTAAGCCAATTTAATCATTTTGATTAACGCTTCGGCAGTTTCTTTAGGCAGTGCTTTATCTGCCCTTAGATGAGCGACAATTTTTCGTTCAGTTGTGTCCACAGCAGAATCTGTGAAAAAATCAGTGGGGACCTCAAGCCACTTACAAATTTTAACATATGTATCAATATCGGGAAGGTTTCCTTGTTCAACTCGCGATAGCGTGGAGGGACTCACATCACCGATTTCTTTAGCTGCTTCTCTGAGACCCATACTTCCCCTCTTCGATTTGATCATCTCAGATAATTTCTGAGTGTCGATTTTAGACATTTTTAGGCTTCTGTTTCACGAAAGATACAAATTTTTGATTAATCGCACACTATTTCTTACATTTGAAACAATTGTCCTACTGATGCAACAGTAAGCTTTTACAAGTTAAAATTCGGCAGACGGCCATTTTGACAGCAAAAAAGTTTGGCATTAGAGTGGATAATAAAAATAAATAGTGCTGAAAGTTTACGAGGCCTACAGCACTATTTTTTTAGGAATACTATTTGATGTTTTTGCTCAGTAACTGAGTGTATTCCCTTTTGAGTTTTAATGATATGCCAAATCTATAACTGTTTAGAGAATCTCCAAAACAGTTTTCTACAGACGGCAATCTCAAGGGTCAAATCAAAACCATCCGGCAATATCTCTCCATAATCCGCAAAGTTTCTGGAGACCAACTTTTAACCTTAAAAACAAAATGGGAAAAAGTAAAACTCAACATGTAGTTCCGCATGATGGCAATTGGGCTGTTAAACGCGGAGGCAGCGATAGGGCAACAACAGTTGTGTCTACGCAAAAAGAAGCAATCAAGATCGCAACCGAGATTGCTAAGAATCAAAATGCTGAATTGTTCATTCATGGCAGAGATGGACAAATTCGGGAACGAGACAGTTTTGGTAATGATCCTTATCCACCTAAAGGCTAGTGCAATGGATTATGTAAAATTTTACAAGCTAAAGCCCGGGGATCGGATTGTAGCATCAAAAAGTTTTGCTGGGATTGTTCAGCATCATGCAATCTACCTTGGACAAAATTACCAAGGTCAAGATCTGATTGCAGAGAATGTTTATGAAAAGTTTGTGGCTGTAGTTGATTCAAAGAAGTTCTTTGCTGAGTACCCACAAGTTACGCGCATTGAAGCGTTCAAAGGAAATAATGTTGAACGTAGGGTTACAATTGAAAGAGCTCTTAAGCTATTAAGTAAACCTTATAGTTTAATTAATTTCAACTGTGAGCATTTTGTCAATTACGTTCAACATGGAAAAGTTGAAAGTAAGCAGATTGATTTCGCCTTGGGCTTAGGAGCCTTCGTGTTGCTTATTGGGTTAGTTGCCTCAATTAACGATTAAAATGATGAAAGATTATTACAAAAGGCTTGAGCATCTAAAGCAAAGAAGGCAAGATGTATTAACAAAAGCGTTTTCGGTTTCTGAATCATTTAAAAGGAATCAGTACGGGGAGGCGATAACCTATACGCTGGAGGCGATGGAGCCAATCGATGAAAGTTATACTCGAAATACTTATGACGCTTGTGAGAGAATTCAAGGACACTTGAAAAAAGGACTTTCAGAATATAAGATTGAAGCTGCATTCAGGTATCAAGGGTCGGTGCCAACAAATACACACATTAAGCTTTACAGCGATATTGATTTGCTTACAATACATGAAGGTTTTGTAACTCTTGAACCTCCTCAAAAGCCAACATACCCTTACCAGGGAAACCCAGTAGCCAATTTGAAGGACATGAGAAATAAGGTTTATAGAATACTCGACTCAGTGTATTCGGCTGCGAAAATTGATGATTCCGGAAGCAAAGCACTTAATATTTCTGGAGGCAGTCTCAATAGAACAATCGATCTCATTTTCTGTAATTGGTATGATAGTGTAAAATACACTGAGACAGCAGATGCGGATTACCGAGGAATTAATCTTCTAGATCGGGATAACGATCGAAGAATATTGAATTTTCCATTCATGCATATCTACTTTATTAATACCAAAGACGTGCAAGTAAGTGGTAATGTGAAGAGACTAATTAGATTGCTTAAGACACTGCGATCAGACGCTGATGAGGAAATAAAAGTCTCAAGCTATGATATTGCGTCACTTGTGTTTAGAATGGATAACTCTCTGCTCATGGCTTCTAAATTGAAGAGGCTTGATCTTTTGGATAACTGCAACTCATTCCTTAAAAAAGTTATTTCTGATAGTACCTTTCGAGATAGTTTGCATGTAGCAAATAGCACACGCACAATTTTCTGTGATGATGGGGCAAAGCTAGCCGAAGTAGTAAAATTGCAGAAGGAGTTAAATGAACTAATACAGGATATTAATTCATCTGTGAAGCCATTGTATGACGCTCTTGGTGGGGCAGAAGTAATCTATTAGTCGATTGGAAACACGTAAATTTAAAATTCTAACTCTAAATGGTGGAGGCTCCAAGGGTGTATACACCCTTGGAGTTTTAAAAGAGTTAGAAAAATTATTAGGATCGCCATTGCATAAGCACTTTGATTTAATTTATGGAACCAGTACCGGAGCCATCATCGCTTCCTTACTTTCCTTAGGGAAGGATGTTAAGTTTATCGAGAAAAAATATTTTGAACTAATTCCCGATATCATGGGATCTTGGACAAAGGCCGGTAAATCAAAGGCTTTGAAGAATCATGCAAAAATTATTTTTGGGAATAAAAAATTTGATTCGTTTCTAACGAAAACAGGAATCATAGCCATGAACTATGAGTATCAACGTCCGTTGATTTTTAAGAGTCACGTAGATGCTGCTTACGGCCTAAAAGCCTCCTTCGAGCCCGGCTTTGGGTTGAAGATATCGGAAGCAATTCAGGCATCATGCGCAGCTTATCCTGTATTTAATAAAGTGAAACTTGAAACCTCAAATCAAGGGATACAAGAGGCAATTGATGGAGGGTTTGTAGCAAATAATCCAACTTTATTTGCCATTATGGATGCAAATAAAGCTCTAAAGATTCCTGAGGAAAATATTAGAGTTCTAAATGTTGGTGTTGGCAATTATCTGGAAAAACACATAAGCCTCTCGACCAAAATATTGAGCAAGTTGAATCTGGTGCAGCTTGTTAGTACGGTTTTAAATGCCAATACAAATACTACAGAAATACTAACTAGGTGTCTCTATCCTAACTTGAATATCGTAGTTGTTAATGAAACATTTGCACAGCCTGAATATGGAACAAACATGGTTGAAACAGATTTAGAGAAATTAAGACTTCTTTTAAGGCTTGGACGAGAGTCGTTTGCTAAGAATGAACAGCAAATTACCCAATTATTTACATAGCCGATTATACTCCACGTCCCCTCAGCATTATAAAGGATATTAGATGAATCTTAGATGTTTGCTGGAATTGTAGGATTTAGATAATGTTCTTAATTAGAGCTGTAAAGCAGTGAATGCTTTTCGCGCAAGTAGCTTAGCGCTGTAGTCATGTATCGCTTCACTGTCGCCTTATCGATATTCATGCGTGCCGCAATATCGCTGTTGGATAAGTTTTCATCGATTCTCAATCTCACAACCATCTGGCAACGCTCGGGAAGTTTGGCAATACTATTATTAATTAAAGACCGAAGTGCTTCTATTTCCGTTCCTTGATGCAGCTCCTCCACCATTTCTTCAAATATTCTGAAATGAACAGCATACTTTTCCTTTACCTTATTATGCTGAAAGTACCGGATCACTTTGTACTTGACCATTCGGTACAGATACGCCTCTATATTGGTAATGTGTAAAAGACTGTCATGGCGTGACCAAAGTGACTCAAAAACTTCCTGGATAATTTCCTCAGAATCCTCGTTATTAGAAATTCTCCTTCGAGCATAGAGATACAGCGGTTTGGCATACCGAAAGTAGATCACTTCAAAGGCCTTGTCGTCCCCTGCTATTAGCGAAGCGATTAAGATTAAATCCGGATCTTCTTTATGTAAATTCATAACAGGTTTTTATCGTTAAGAACAACTTTTTGAAGGCAATAAAGGAAGACTCCAACATGCCCCTTTTCCTTCCAATCGGCACCTTAAACATAGCAAAAGATGTTAAATGTTGCACGATCATACAACACAATTTTTGTCGAATCACCTGAGATTGCCACTCAGGAAAATGAAGCCAAGAGACAAAAAACGTCTGCAGAAATTCAGAGAAAATCTAATTCGACTGAGAAAACAACGAGGGCTAAGTCAAAGAGGTCTCTCTTACCTTTGCGACATCGGTCACGCGAAAATCAGTCGCTTGGAATCTGACGAAAATTCATCGCTTAACCTCCAAACACTATTTGAGCTTGCCAAAGGTTTGGGCGTCCATCCCAAAGAGTTAATCGATTATGATTTTGATTTCCTAAAAAAGTAAGAAATGCAGGTCAATCCAGACATTGAAGACTATGGAATTTCGAAGTTACTAGGGACCTACACCAGCCCTTCATCAGCAAATGAATAGTATCCTTCGCTGGTAACTATGACATGATCCAGTAATTGAAGCTCCAGAAACTTACCGCCTTCTTTCAATTTCTTAGTTAAGTCTATGTCCGCCTGACTTGGACGTAAATTCCCAGATGGATGATTGTGAGAAACTATAATTCCACTGGCGTTGGCCTTGAGTGCAAGTGCAAAGATAATTTTAGGATCGGCTACTGTGCCTGAACTTCCACCCTGAGAGATTTCACAAATTCCTAAAACTTTTTGTGCTCTGTTCAGGATCATAACTTTGAACTGCTCCACGAATTCAATCTTGTCTTTATCCCAGGAGTGGAGAAGAATGTCAAAAGCGTCTCTTGACGTTTTAACTTGCGGGAGTTGTGAAGGCTTGACATTCATACTGTAAGTGAGCTTGATTTCAGCTACGAGTGTTTGAGGGTTTTCATTTTGGAGGCGTTGGGAGATGGTAGGTATTCAAAAAGGGTACTAATTTTTTACCCTTTTTGCTCGAATCGAGAAGCACTACAAAAAAAAATCCCACTACGTCATTTCTGAAATAGTGGGATTAATACACGAAAGCCGACATTTTTCGATCGGCAACGGACTGAAAAATCGACAACGGAAATAGTCGTTTAGAGTCCCTCGTGGAGCTGCAGGGAA
>JAGPBO010000331.1 GCA_018063305.1 Cyclobacteriaceae bacterium | reverse complement strand
TAACTTCCACGGATTATTCAACTGATCCATTTAATTATTTTGCACTCGGACCCAACTTTGCTCTGCTTAGAGAACCATTCTTAAAAGCAGCAAATAATAAAAGGAAAATTACTTCTATTAAGTCTTGCTTTGTTTGTTTCGGTGGAGGCGATCAATTAGATCTGACTCTTCGAACTTTAAAAATTGCAATTAAATTTCCGGCATTTAAAACTATAAATGTCGTCACAGGAAGTGCTTACAAACATGCTGAATCATTACAGGTGTTTGTTGGGAATGATAACAGCATTAACTTATTTCATGCTATTGATGAATATCAAATGGCTGAAATAATGTCGACCTCAGATTTAGCGATAGTGCCATGCAGTACGATTTTACTGGAAGTATTTGCAGCCGGTTGTATTCCAATTTCCGGATATTTTGTTGAAAATCAAAAATACTTTTATCAAAATTTTCTATCACAAAATGCCTTCATCGATGCGGGTAATTTTTCTGAAACAGCAATTGAAAATGCCGTAAATATTGCCCTCAATTCAGATATTAATATTACCGAAATAATTGATGGAAAATCAAAAAACCTCATAAATAAATGCTTTCAATTGCTGGAAAATATTGCATCAATCGAATTGACCAGAGCAAAACCTGAGGACTCAGAAATTACCTACAAATGGGCATCTGACCCTGAAGTTAGAAAATGGTCATTTAATACGAATCCAATTGTTTTTGAAGAACATAAAAACTGGTTTTCAGAAAAAGTAAAAGACACAAATTGTATTTACTATATCGCAAGAATGAACAATGAATCTATTGGTTCCATCAGATTCGATCTGGAAGACAATAAGGCAATAATTTCTTATCTCCTGGATCCCGCTTTTCATGGCCGCGGCTTAGGCCAGGCTTTATTGATCAAAGGATGCAAAACTTTTTCTGTCTTAAACTTTAAAGAAAACCAGCTTTCGGAGATCATCGGTTATGTTTCAAAGGAAAACTTCGCCTCCAGGAAAGTCTTCGAAAACATTGGCTTTGTAAAAACTGTCGAGCCTGACAAACTAAAATATTCAATAAATATCTGACCACTTACAACTGACCACTGAACAAATGCAAATAGGCAACTACACCATATCCTCCACCTCTCCCGTTTTCATCATTGCAGAGCTTTCTGCCAATCACAACGGTAGTCTGGATACAGCAATTGAGACGATCAGAGCGGCTAAACGTGCCGGAGCAAACGCAATCAAATTTCAAACTTACACGGCTGATACCATCACGATTGATTCTAAAAAAGAGGATTTTCTGATCAAAGGGACGATCTGGGAAGGACGCAATCTTCATGATCTTTATACTGAAGCATATACACCGTGGGAGTGGCACGAACAATTGTTCGACGTCGCAAAAGAAGAAGGATTGGAATGTTTTTCATCTCCATTTGATCCCACAGCAGTCGAATTATTAGAGAAATTAAATGTTCCTGCCTACAAGATCGCATCTTTCGAGATCACTGACATTCCATTAATAGAATTGGTGGCATCCAAAGGCAAGCCCATCATCATCTCCACCGGCATCGCCGAACTCGAAGACATTGAACTTGCCATAGACGCCTGCGAACGAATGGGCAATGAAAATATCGCATTATTAAAATGCACATCTTCCTACCCGGCTCCCATCGAAGAAGCAAATATGATCATGGTAAAAGATTTCGCTGAACGATTTAATATGATTGTCGGATTGTCGGATCACACCATCGGAAGCACTGCACCTGTCGTAGCTACATGTTTTGGAGCAAGAATCATCGAAAAACATTTTATCCTCGACCGTTCCATCGGTGGCCCGGACGCATCCTTCTCCATGAACGAAGCAGAATTTACAGAAATGGTCAAAGCCGTCCGGGAAGCAGAGAAAGCCATTGGAAAAGTCGATTATAATTTGACAGATAAGCAGAAAAAAGGAAAGGATTTTAGTCGGTCGCTGTACATAGTAGAGGATATTGCTGAGGGGGAAGTTCTTACAGAAAAGAATATCCGATCTATACGTCCTGGGTTTGGATTGCATCCTAAATATTATAAAGACGTTTTGGGTAAAAAAGCAAAAAAAGAACTAGAAAGGGGAGAAAGATTGAAATTAGAGGATTTGGAATAGAAAGTCTACCCCCCTAACCCCCTCCAAAGGGGGACATCACACCATCATACTTTTTACTAAAAATAAAAGTTATCATTTTTAACAATACTCTCAATTAATAAAAAAAATATGAATCCACACGGATGTCCCCCTTCGGAGGGGGCCAAGGGGGTGGACAAACTATGGATTAAAAAATATCAAAAAATCATATAAACCCAACAGATCATGCAAAACCACTCAAACCACCAATACAACATAAACCTAAAATCATTCGCCTCAGAAAACAAGCAGCAAATGACCAAGTCAGAAGCCTGCATGTGGAAGTACCTTCTCAGTGGCAGTCATATGATGGGTTACAAATTCAGAAGACAAAGACCTATTGAAAATTACATTGTAGATTTTATTTGTTTGCCGTTAAAATTAATAATAGAAGTGGATGGCATCACACGCGAGATTGATGAAAACATAACAAGAGATAAGAAACGGGATGAAAAGTTAACTGAACTTGGATATACAACTTTGAGATTTTCTTCCTGGGAAGTATTAAATAGAATAGCGGATGTCAGTATAATTATT
>JAGPBO010000151.1 GCA_018063305.1 Cyclobacteriaceae bacterium | reverse complement strand
CGAAGGTATAACGTGCAACCTTTATTAATTTGCGCCCCTCAAATTTAAGGATTTTACCATGCTAAGAACTCATACCTGCGGTGAACTGCGGCTAAACGATGTAAATAAACAAGTTACCTTGACCGGCTGGGTACAACGCACCCGCGATAAAGGAAGTTTATTGTGGATTGACCTGCGTGATCGGTACGGAATTACTCAGTTGTTTTTAGAAGAAGGAAAGAGTGACGCTGCGTTGTTAGAAACCGCGCGGAAAACAGGTCGTGAGTTTGTGGTTAAAGTACAAGGCATAGTGATAGAACGCATTTCTAAAAATGATAAAATAGCCACGGGTGATATTGAGATTAGGGTCGCTTCCCTTGAAATCCTGAACTCCTCCAAAGTACCGCCCTTTACCATTGAAGATAATACGGATGGGGGTGACGACTTGAGAATGAAATATCGGTATCTGGATTTACGAAGAAATCCGGTTCGTGAAAATTTAATGCTACGCCACAAAGTAGCTCAACAAACCAGAGTCTATCTTGATAGCCTGAACTTTATTGAAGTGGAAACACCGATGCTGATTAAGAGCACACCCGAAGGCGCCCGTGATTTTGTGGTTCCTTCGCGCATGAATCCCGGTGAGTTTTATGCGTTGCCTCAGTCGCCACAAACTTTTAAGCAGTTGTTGATGGTTTCTGGCTTTGATAGGTATTACCAAATTGTAAAATGCTTCCGCGATGAGGATTTGCGTGCCGACCGGCAACCAGAGTTTACCCAAATAGATTGTGAGATGGCCTTCATCACACAAGAAGATATTCTAAATACTTTCGAAGGTTTGGTGCGGCATCTTTTTAAAACTGTAAAAGGAATTGATCTGCCATCGGTACCGCACATGAGTTATGCCGATGCTATGAAATATTATGGCTCCGACAAACCCGACACTCGGTTCGAGATGAAATTTGCTGAGCTAAACTCAGTGGCACAGGGAAAAGGATTTCAGGTTTTTGATAGTGCCGAACTGGTGGTTGGCATTTGTGCTAAAGGTTGTGCTGAATACACGCGCAAACAATTAGATGAACTCACTGAGTTCGTAAAGAGACCACAGATTGGTGCTAAGGGTTTAGTATATGTTCAATGCAAAGCAGATGGCTCATTCAAATCATCCGTTGACAAGTTTTATTCTGCTGAAGACTTAAAGCAATGGGCTGATTTGCTTCAGGCTCAGCCCGGAGATTTACTACTCGTGCTTTCCGGTGAAAAAGAAAAAACTCAAAAAGCATTGAGCGAGCTTCGTCTGCGCATGGGCGAAACATTAGGTCTTCGCGACAAAAATAAATTTTCGGCACTCTGGGTAATTGATTTTCCCTTGCTGGAATGGAACGAGGATACAAAACGTTGGCATGCTATGCATCATCCGTTTACTTCGCCAAAGCCAGAGGATATGAAGTTGCTGGACAGTGACCCCGGAAAAGTGCGTGCTAATGCATATGATATGGTGATCAATGGTACTGAAGTGGGCGGTGGTTCAATTCGTATTCATGATCGAGCTACACAGCAACTGATGTTCTCTAAACTTGGTTTCAGCGAAGAAGAGGCTAAGAAACAATTTGGTTTTTTAATGGATGCCTTTGAATTTGGTGCACCGCCCCATGGTGGTATTGCATTTGGTTTCGATCGACTCTGCTCACTTTTTGGTGGTGCCGATTCGATCCGGGATTTTATCGCGTTCCCTAAAAATAATTCGGGCCGCGATACGATGATTGATACACCTTCAACCATTTCGAAAGAACAATTGAAAGAATTAAATATTCAAGTAAACGAAACGAAGTAATAGTAACTGTGAGTACTCGCAATCATCAAGCATCCACTGACCCCCTATTAGGAGTATAATTAATCCAGCAATTGAGTTGTCTCTTGTGCATCAATGGAAATATCATCCTCTCCCACATCATCGAATGGGTTTTCCAAATGATCCTGAATGTTATCCAGGCTTACCAATATAAAGCTGTAAAGAACGGGCATTACATATTCAAGCGAAGCAGAATAATCAGCTGCGGTACTGGCGAAGTAGGGTCCATAGATAATAGGGAAAACATAAATGAAGACTTTTGAATAGGTGCGAAGCGTAATTGGCGTTCGGTAATTGTGAATAATCTTCATGTTATCGAATGCAATGATGATTTTACTTACATATTGACTCGCTCTCGAAATTTCACTCTGTACTCCGTAATTTTTCATTTCATTTGTTATACGAGAGAGGCGCGAAAATAGCTTATACATATTTACCTCACTTTGTTGCCATTCCTGATCGCGCTCGGTTTTAAACATGTTGCGCATCAGCGTTAACATATCAAAGATAATTTGCTTTGTTTGCGCGGGAAGATCATGATTCTTATTTACAGGCCAATCTCGGGTAGCGTAGTAAATCGCAATGGCATGACCTTTAAAATCCGCATAACGTTGCAAGGCGGTCTCCCTGCGAGTATAGGCCGATCCTATTGAAAACACCACAGGAAAAACAATGGCTACCCCTACCAGCATATCCGGAAACTTGGCCGTAAGTCCAAATTTATAGCAGGCGTATGTTGAAATTACAGATAAGGCCGTAATAATAAACGTCTTGTAATTGATGATCAGGGTAAAACTTCGAATAATTCGTTTCATTCTTTTTTATATAGACTCTGAAAATTCCAGAAAAGGAATGAGGTTACCAAATTGTTAAGCAACAATAAAGAATAACTCAAGTCATATTTGATTAATCCTCTACTACCTCAACCTCTACGCGAACATTTCTGCGGGCATAGCTGCTATTTTTATCATAAATCATACGGCTGCCACCCCACGCCTTTATGCCGATGCGATTTTCTGAGATACCTTGTGACACAAGCCACTCTTTAATAACCAAAGCCCGTTGATAAGAAAGCTCTTTTGCCGATCCCGATCCATCAATATCACCGGTAGCAAGTTCAAAGAAATTCTGGTTTGGACCCATAGTAATAATTTTTCCATGCGCATTACCATTGGTATGGCCGTGCAATAGAATCTTATACTTTTCATTGGAATTCATGAAGTCTAATAAACGCAGCAACTCATATTTTGATTCAGGAAGCATAATGGCTGCATCATTAAAAAAGTAAACATCATACAAGGTCTCAATATCTCCTTTTTGAAGCCGGACCAGATCAAACTTGATTACATAATGATTATCACGCCACTCTATATACTCGGGCATACTTTCCTTGGTGATGTCGGCCAAAACAAAATCATGCTGTGCTTTTCGATAACCGAATGATGAGCCAATCAGCGAAAGCTTACCCGATTTATTTTTTGGATTTGGTAAGGTCTCCACTTCGTGAGCCTTAACCTTTTTAATCAGTCGGGCAACATCGGCATCTACAATTTCCACCTCACCATCAATAGGCTCACTATTGGTTGGATTATACGTGTAAAATAAAACTTCAGCATCCTTAAGCGGTGGCGCTTCTTTTGGGCTTGCTTCGTCTACTTTAGCCTCATCTACAGTTACTTCAACCTTATTGGAAACTACTTCGTCCTGACCTACCTCTGTTCGAACTTCTTCAACAATGGGTGCTGGCACAATCGCTTGCTTCACTTCCTCCGTAGGTTCTTTCTGCTCTACAATCAGGGGAGCATAACCTTCTTTCATAATGCGTACCCACGCATCTGAAAACCCACCCTCCTTTCTGGTTTTCAGCATTTGTTCAATCGAAACATCAAATTCTGTATAGTAATCCAGATAGATGTAATAGAATTTACGACCCAAATCATATCCATATTTAGTATGTAGGCCGGTATTATTCAATTTGGAAACGTAAGCCTCCATATATTTTTCCTGACCAATTCGATACGCTGCTACAACGATGTAATAGCCTTTTTGAAGATAATCGCCTTTAGGGGTAGGGTCTGTAAAAGATAAGGAAGATAAACCAAGCAAAATAGCCAAGGCACATGCATAGCCACGCATAGTTGAGGGGTTTGGTTGAATAAAGATTGCGGAAAAAAGTGGTTTTTACAATGAATCCTCAAGGCAGTTACCTGTACATAATCATTTCTTTTAAGAAACCATATCCATAGCCAGTCAATTGAATGAGTGCCGCGGGCACACTTAACAGCGACACGGTTATTGAATGTGTTGTCAGATAACAATCAATAACAAGCGTTAACAAGTAGATACAATAAGCCACCACACCAGTTAACGCTAATACAGGAAAGATTATAAACAGAATCGGCAAGAGAATTATACCCAGTAAAAAGAATGCCGGGAACCAATGAGTTACTTTAACTTCACCCGGGTGCACTTTGCCAACCAAAGCCCGCCCTTTACCAAAATTTGAAACCTGAATAAAAAATTCTTTGAGGTTGGTTCTACGTTTATGATATACATAAGCATCGGGTATAAGTGCTACTCGAAATCCTAGTTTGCGCATACGCACACTTAACTCTATGTCTTCGGCTAGGCGATCAAATTTAAATCCTCCGGTTTGCTCAAAAACCTTTCGGCTGATCCCCATATTAAAACTTCGTGGTTGAAAACCATTCGACTTACCACCTCGGATTCCTCCTGTAGTAAATAGGGATGACATCGTATAGCCCATCGCTTGTTGAACGATCGTGAACTTTTGATGGCCCCGATCGGGTCCACCCCACGCATCGACCGGCTCACTCTTTAAAAATTTCTCGACAGATTCGAAATAGTGATTGGGTAAAATGCAGTCGCTATCGAATACAACAAAATATTCACCCTTGGCTCGTTCAAACCCAAAATTACGGCTTGGACCAGGTCCACTATTAGTCTTATAGTAATACTGTATGGTCAACCGATTTGAGTAATCTTCATACACGCTTTCGCATGTTGTAGAGGATCCATCTTCAACCAGAATCACTTCGAAGTCCTTATTCGTTTGTCGGGTCAAACTCTCTAACAATTCCTGTATTTCCAAAGGACGATTATAGACAGGGACTACTATAGAAAATCGGGGTGTGGGCATACACGTAAAAATAGCTAAATCATGTATACTAAGGGCAATTCAAATTAACGAGAGAGTACAGATTACTTTTTATACCTTTCCAGTTGGTTCTGTGGTACTAAGTTTAGCCGATCGTGAGGTTACTTAAATTACTGTTGATTGTTGATAATGCAAAAGAAGGATTGACATACAAGAATGCTTATTAGTTATTTATTAAAATCTTTAAAAAAACATCCAATGAGAAAATTACCAGGTGTATTACTCTTTTTTGTTTCTTTTGCCTCGTTGTCACAAACTCAAAATTATTCTAAGGACACACAAACCATTGAATCCACGATTCAAACGCTATATGACGTTATCTCGGGAGGCCCGGGAACAGAAAGAGATTGGAACAGGTTTAAAAATCTTTTTAAGCCCAAGGCCCGATTAATTCCCACAAGAAAGGATAACCAAGGTAATCTTACGATCGGGGCATTGACTCCTGACGAATACGTACAGGCTTTTTCTTCACGAACTTCGAAAGGTTTCTTTGAGCGTGAGTTAAGTCGCCAAGTAGAAGAGTACGGAACGATAGCGCATGTTTTTAGTACCTACGAAACCAAAGAAAATAGTGACGGACCCGTAACGAATCGGGGGATTAATAGCATTCAATTGTTTAAAGATAAAGATCGATACTACATTGTTAACATTTTTTGGTGCGCTGAAAGTATGGGATTCGCCCTCCCACCCAAATATTTAAAATAATGAAGAGAATACTAATAACTGGATTACTTCTCCTCACTTGCATCATTGGTTTTGTTCTATTCGGTATTTTGATCCCTGCCGGCATCTTTAAAGAAATCCATCCGCATTTTAGTGGCACTGTAACGAAAATAAATCTTATTGAAGCGGCTGGGCCAGAAGACATCACGATCGATCAGCAGAGTGGTCTTGCCTTTATTTCTACAGACGACCGCAGAATCAACATGCAATCTCGGGGAAGCATAGAAGGCAAAATTTTTGTAATGAATCTTTCAGATTCCATACCCAGCTTACAGAACGTAACTCCGGCTAGCATCACAGATTTTCATCCTCATGGTATTTCTCTTTGGACAAATCCCGATGGTAGAAAATATCTGTTTGTTATTAATCATCGGCAAAAGAATCCGGCAAACGTTATTGAGCGATTTGAATGGCGCAACGACAGTCTGATTCATCTGGAAAGTATACAAGACGAAAATTTAATGACGAGTCCCAACGATGTAGTTGCGGTAGGTGAACGTTCTTTCTACGTAACTAATGATCATGGCTATAGCACGAAAGGATTAGGGCGCACGCTCGAAGATTTTCTTCAACGATCTATTTCGTATGTTAATTATTATGATGGCACCTCATTCAGGAAAGCAGCAAGTGATATTGCCTATGCGAATGGCATCAATCATTCCTCAGATAACTCCAGAATTTTTGTAACCTCCACCACTGGCCGCAAGGTTTACATTTATGATCGATCACTCGCCACTGGCGAACTTATACTTAATCAAACAATCGACACAAAAACAGGTGTTGACAACATTGAATTAGACAAAACTGGATCATTGTGGATTGGTTGCCATCCTCAGATGTTAAAATTTGTCGCGCATGCAAAAGATGCCTCAAAATTTTCACCATCACAAGTCATCAAACTTTCAATAAACAGTAATAGCGAATATGAGCAGGAAGAAATCTTTTTAAATGATGGATCAACCTATTCGGGCTCATCCGTAGCCGCTGTTTACAAAGACAAGATGCTGATTGGATCCGTCTTTGAAAAGTCCTTACTATTTTGCAAACTCACCGACAAATAATCTTTTATGAAGTCACTAGTTTTAATTTTTCTATTTCTCTCCTGTTCTCTGTTTGCTCAAAAGAAAGCAATTGATCTGGAGCAGGTTTCAGAAAAAAATGCGATACAATCCTTTAAAGAATTTTATGAACTACTAAGCCTTACTAACGATGCGCATTTCCCTGCTGATATCGAAAAAAATGTTCAATGGTGCGAAAATGCCTTTGCCAAGCGAGGCTTTACCACCATGCAATTGGAAACACCAACCGTTCCACTATTATTGGCCGAACGAAAAGCTAAAAAAGCAAAGAAGACTGTATTGATCTACTTACAGATTGATGGCCAGCCCGTAAACCCAGTGCAATGGAATCAGGAAAGTCCGTGGATTCCTGCCTTAAAAGAAAAAGATTCTCAGGGCGCATGGAAGACTATTCCGTACGAAAGATTATATGAAGGATATAATCCGGATTGGAGAATTTTTGCGCGTTCAACTTCTGATGCTAAGGGGCCGGCCATGGCATTTCTCGCTTCGTTGGATGCGTTAAAAGAATTAAAAGGCGAGCCAAATTACAATATCAAAGTGATTATGGATTTTGAGGAAGAACTGGGCTCTCCGAATCTTCCTGCTGCCGTGGCTAAATATAAAAATGAACTGTCTGCCGATATGCTGATTATCTTCGATGGACCACGACACGTGAGCAACCAACCGACTTTAAGTTTCGGGGCTCGTGGTATTTGCGAAATCACAATCACTACATTTGGTCCTCGCACACCCGTGCACAGTGGCAATTATGGAAATTATACACCTAACCCCGCCTTCCGCTTAGCAAAATTATTAGGCGGTATGAAAGACGATAATGGGGTGGTTACCATTCCCGGCTTTTATGATGGTGTTGTGCTGACTGATGAAGAGAAGCAAATTCTAAAACAGGTGCCAGACAATGAAAATGAAATCAAAAAATTTCTTGGAATCGCAGCACCGGATCAGGTAGGAACCAATTTTCAGGAGTCGCTACAATATCCAACGCTTAACATTCGGGGTCTCGATGCTTTATTTATTGGAAAGGAGGCCCGCACCTTAATTCCGGCAACCGCTACGGCCGAGATTGATATCCGGTTAGTTCCCAGTAGTGATCCGGATCGATTAATTGGTCTGGTTAAAAAATATATTAAGGATGAGGGCTATTATTTTGTTGAAAATGAGCCAACCGAAGCCGAACGCATGCAGTATCCAAGAATCGCATCGTTTCAATCGAGTATTTCTTATGGAGCATTCCAAACACCGTTCAATTCTGAAACCGGTATTTGGCTTAGTAAAGCCATGCAAAAGGCATTTGGAAAAGAACCGATAAAAGTTCGTACGGCTGGCGGCTCTATTCCTATTTCGCCATTTGTTATTACGCTTGGTATTCCAGCCGTGGCCGTTCCTACTGTAAATGCCGATAACAATCAACATGCAGAAAATGAAAATATCCGGGTTGGTAATTATGTGGAGGCAGTAAAAACGTTTTTAGCAATTTTAATGGAGAAACTTTAACACGTTCTCCCTAAAATTTCAAAATAACTTTAAAAAATTCAACGACTAGTAGCCAGAATCCACGAACTGATTTTATCTTGCACCGAATGGAAAATTTTGTTGTTTCAGCACGTAAATACCGGCCACTGGGTTTTGATGAAGTGGTTGGGCAAGAACACATCACTACTACGCTGAAAAATGCCATTGATAATAATAAACTTGCACAGGCGCTTCTTTTTTGCGGTCCACGGGGTGTAGGCAAAACAACCTGTGCGCGTATCGTTGCCCGCATGATCAACGGGTTTGAAGAAAAGGCGGAAGTTAATTCATTAAATATTTTCGAATTAGATGCGGCCTCCAACAACTCGGTGGAAGACATTCGTAATCTGATTGATCAGGTTCGGTACCCACCACAATTCGGAAAATTTAAAGTCTATATTATAGACGAGGTTCACATGCTCTCCAATTCGGCCTTCAATGCTTTTTTGAAGACGCTGGAAGAGCCACCCTCCTACGCGATTTTTATTTTAGCAACAACCGAAAAACATAAAGTAATTCCAACCATTCTTTCACGCTGTCAGATTTTTGATTTTAATAGAATTCAAGTTTCTGATATCAGTGGGCAGCTAAAAAAAGTTGCGGATCGCGAAAAGATTAAAGTAGAAGAAGAAGCGTTGCACCTAATTGCTCAAAAAGCTGATGGTGCTTTGCGCGATGGCCTTTCTATTTTTGATTTGATGGTTACTTTCTCATCAGGAAAGGAAGTTACCTTCAAAGATGTGCTTAGCAACCTACACATTTTAGATTATGATTATTACTTTCAGGTAGTGGATGGACTATTGGCCGAGAACCACACACAACCGTTGCTTTTACTCGATGAAATTTTAAGGAAAGGATTTGACGGACATAATTTTATTATTGGACTCAGTGAACATCTTCGAAATCTATTAGTGTCGCAGGATGCGCGAACTATCCAGTTAATGGAAGTACCCGATACCACAAAACAAAAATACCTCGAGCAATCAGGAGCCACAGC
>JAGPBO010000150.1 GCA_018063305.1 Cyclobacteriaceae bacterium | reverse complement strand
GATGAGTCAAACTTGGTAAAGGAAATATCCTTCAACAAATTGGCTGCATCTCCCAAAGAATACTCCTTCTCCGGATTGTATTTGGCGAGAACCGCCTTTCTGTTTTTTGTCAACTTTGCCATGATGCTTAATTATTTATCCCAAGGGGCATTTCCACTTACTGATACACCCATGCTGCGAGCTGTTCCTGCCACCATTTTCATGGCCGACTCTACTTTAAATGCATTTAAGTCAGGCATTTTAAGCTCAGCAATTTTCTTTATCTGATCCCAGGTAATAGAGCCCACTTTTACGCGGTTGGGTTCTTTTGATCCATTTTGGATTTTAACTGCCTCCATAATAAGAACAGCCGCTGGAGGTGTCTTTATTACAAAGTCAAAAGACTTATCATTATAAATAGTGATAAGTACTGGCAATACTTGCCCTTGTTTATCCTGGCTTCTTGCATTAAACTGCTTGCAAAAATCCATGATATTCAAACCCTTCGAACCGAGGGCAGGGCCAATAGGAGGTGCCGGATTGGCCTGACCACCTTTAACCTGCAATTTCAAATAACCGATTACTAACTTAGCCATTGTATTACTAGTCTAACTTTTCTACTTGCATATAACTGAGCTCTACGGGGGTGTTTCTTCCAAAGATTTTCACCATTACGTTGAGCTTCTTTTTGTCTTCAAAAATTTCTTCCACCGAACCAGTAAAACCACTGAATGGTCCATCCATTACTTTTACTGATTCTCCCTTTATAAAAGGAGTTTCCAATTTCTCTTCAAACTGATCGATCTCATCTACCTTTCCTAAAATTCGGTTTACCTCAGTTTGTCTTAAGGCAACAGGCTCTTTGGAAGTGGCGCTTGAGCCATTAGTACCCAAAAAACCAATTACGCCAGGAATATTATTTACGGTATGATAGGCCTCCCCGTTAGATAAGTCTGCAGAAACCAAAACATAGCCCGGAAAGAAATTTCTTTCTCTCACACGTTTTTTTCCATTGCGCATCTCATACACCTTCTCAGACGGGATCATCACCTGCGGAATAAACTCGACTAGTTTAGACCGTTCGATCTCTGTTTCCAGGTAAGATTTTACTTTCTTTTCCTGGCCGCTGATTACGCGTAAAACATACCACTTTAGCTCTCCCATTTCGTTTATAATTCTCTATAAAACCAAGCTAAAGCGTTTTTAAAACCTAAATCAACAAGTCCAATCAGGATAGCGAATATCAAAGAGGCAACAAGCACCAAAATGGCACTACTTTGCAGCTCATTGAAATTAGGCCACGAAACCTTATTACGGATTTCGTCAATGGACTCTAAAATATAGTTCTTAACTTTTTCCATCCACTTTTTTAATTCTTTTGCACGGGCGGAGAGACTCGAACTCCCAGCCAACGGTTTTGGAGACCGCTACTCTACCAATTGAGCTACGCCCGTTTACTGTTCGCTCCCCTCTAAACTGCACCCGTACAACCCTCAATTTAAAAGGACTGCAAAGGTAGAATAAGACCCAAAGAAAACAAAAGCGTTTCCAAGAAAAATCTCAGAAACGCTTTACATTGATTATCAGATAATTACCCCATCCAGCTAAAGCCAAATGGGTTATTTAAGAGTCTTAGTCAAGAATTTCAGTTACCTGACCTGATCCTACTGTACGGCCACCCTCGCGGATAGCGAAACGAAGACCTTTCTCCATTGCAATCTTGTTGATCAAAGTCACTTCGATTGAAACGTTATCACCAGGCATAACCATTTCTACACCTGCAGGAAGAGTACACTCGCCTGTAACATCTGTAGTACGGAAATAGAACTGAGGACGGTATTTGTTAAAGAATGGTGTATGACGTCCACCTTCTTCTTTAGAAAGAACGTAAACTTCAGCTTTGAATTTAGCGTGTGGAGTTACTGAGTTTGGCTTACAAATAACCATACCACGGCAAATTTGCTCCTTTTCAATACCACGTAACAACAAACCTACGTTGTCACCAGCTTCACCTCTATCAAGGATTTTGCGGAACATTTCAACACCAGTAATGGTAGAAGTAAGATTTTCAGCACCCATTCCAAGGATTTGAACGGGATCACCAGTTTTAATAATACCACGCTCAACACGGCCAGTAGCAACTGTACCACGACCTGTGATTGAGAACACATCTTCAACTGGCATCAAGAAATCTTTGTCAATTGCACGAAGAGGAATTGGAATGAAGTTATCCACTGCCTCCATCAATTCTTCTACTTTAGCAACCCATTTTGGCTCGCCATTCAATGCACCCAATGCAGAACCTTGAATTACTGGCATTGTATCGCCAGGGAAACTGTAGTAGGTCATGAGTTCACGAACTTCCATTTCAACAAGCTCTAACAATTCAGGATCGTCAACCAAGTCAACTTTGTTCATGAATACAACAAGAGCTGGTACACCAACCTGACGGGCAAGAAGGATGTGTTCGCGAGTTTGTGGCATAGGTCCATCAGTAGCAGCAACTACAAGAATAGCTCCGTCCATCTGAGCAGCACCTGTAACCATGTTCTTTACATAGTCAGCGTGGCCCGGACAGTCTACGTGTGCATAGTGACGATTCACAGTAGAATATTCAACGTGTGATGTGTTGATGGTAATACCTCTTTCTTTTTCTTCAGGAGCATTATCAATTGAAGAGAAATCTCTCATTGATGCAAGTCCTTTAGAAGCTAATACTTTTGTAATCGCAGCAGTAAGCGTGGTTTTACCGTGGTCAACGTGACCAATAGTACCAATGTTTACGTGCGGTTTGGAGCGGTCAAAATTTTCCTTTGCCATGTTGAAATCGTAGTTAAAAGTTTAAAAGTGTATAATTATTATAAAGTTCCTATTTATGGCTTCCTCATCAGAAGCCTTACACACCCTAAAACATTTTAAGCCTGTCGAATAAGGGTTATTCGATGAATCTACTGATACTTTATAGTGGTCGCTACGCACCGGTAATCATCAATCCAATCAATATCAAATTTCAAAGTTCGTAAAAGTCCTTTCGATCGTTATCGAAATGGACGCTAAATCTAAATTCAGTCCTAGAGCTGTTGAAGGGAATTGAACCCTCGACCTCTTCCTTACCAAGGAAGTGCTCTACCCCTGAGCTACAACAGCAATGCAATTCAAAATTTAAAATCCAAGATTTAAAATTTTGCATCTGTCAAAAGCCCAAATCCAACCTCAAGTCTGAATTTTATATTCAGAATCTTGAATTTTGAATTCGCTTGAGCGGGAGACGAGGCTCGAACTCGCGACCTATAGCTTGGAAGGCTATCGCTCTACCAACTGAGCTACTCCCGCTTTTCGATTCAAAATTTGAAAAGATTAAGATTCAAAATTGAGTCCCCAATTTTGAATTCTAAATTTTAAATATTGAATTCGTTTGTGGGGAGAACAGGATTCGAACCTGTGAAGACATAAGTCAACAGATTTACAGTCTGTCCTCGTTGGCCGCTTGAGTATCTCCCCCAACGATTTTATTTTAAAGTGAGAACGTTTAAAGACTTTTCATGCCTTTATTACTATTATTCCGGCTTTCGCCAAAAAATAGGAGTGCAAAATTATACGCTTTTTCGGTTTAGACAAACCCCAATGCCATTTTAAATAGAGAATGTGAAGAATTGGGGTTGTAAAGGCTACATGATCACAATCTCCTTAATGACATCAGATCCAAACTCCTTCTGAAAGACTTCTATTATCTTGTTTTTATGAATGGAAAGGTCATTTTTCATAGTGGGGCTATCTAGTTCTACAAAAAGGACCTGATTACGCATGTATAGTTTTTTGGTTCGCTTGGCTACCGGCTTACCAACCATTCGCTCCCAGCTACTTATAAGGTTGGCCTCGTCAAAACGTGATTTTATGCGATATCTATTGAGCAATTGCTGGATGGCTTGCCCAATATGTTGCGTATTTCCCTCTTCGTTTATGTTTTTAGCCATTCTTGTCGAAAGGTACCACTTTCTATAATAAACAGCTGTGCTTGCAAACCGGCATCCATCAGGATTTGCTGACTCCTTCCCTGCCGTGCATCGGTGATAAAAAGTTGACCAAAAATACCCTGGTTTATAAGTTTTAATAACTGTTGAATCCTCAGATCGTCCAGTTTATCAAAAATATCATCTAGCAGCAGAATGGGCTTAACCTGTTTTTCCGTAGCAAGTATCTGAAACTCCGCAAGTTTTAGTGCGATTAGAAAAGACTTTTGTTGCCCCTGAGAGCCTACTCTTTTTAATTCCAGTTCATTTAAAGTAAACAGAAAATCATCGCGGTGCACACCGGTAGTCGTTCTTTGCAGCAGAAGATCCCGTTGCAAATTCTTTTTTAACAACAGCTCGAAATCAATTTCTGTAAGATCAGATTTATAAGTTATTTCAACTTTTTCGACAGGTTCACGCACCAAAAAGTCATAATGCTTACTAAATATTGGTTTAAAATTTTCAATAAACGCCCTTCTTGTCTTGTAAATATAATCGCCAGCAAGTGCCAGCTTTAAATCGTAACTGGCTATAAGATCTGCATCTACCTTTCCACTTTCAGAAAAGGTACGTAACAAGCTATTACGTTGCTTCAGGTGGTGATTGTATTGGATTAAACTATTGAGATAGATGCGATCCAGTTGACTTATCAGCACATCAAAAAATTTCCTTCTCAGTTCTGATCCATCCCAAATCAATTCAATATCCTGTGGAGCTATCAACACAACCGGATATTTACCCACATGACCTGAAAACTTGATTATCTCCTGATCATCTTCGAGCAGACTCTTCTTCTCTCCCTGCCGAATAGAGCAAATCACCTCCTTTTGTTTGTTCGAGATTTCAAAAGTTCCTTTTACTAGAAATCCCAATTGATCATGACGTACGTTTTGCAGATCGTATTGATTAAACGCACTCTTGGTGAAAGAGAGATAATAGATAGCATCGAGTAAATTGGTTTTGCCGCTACCGTTTTTTCCCAAAAAGCAATTGATTTTCTCCTCAAAAGTTAAATTCACTTCTGCGTGATTCTTGAAATTATACAGACGCAGTTTTTGAAGAAACACAGTTTATCAGGATAATTATCTCAATTAAGCGTCTCCCTGTTTGGTGATTGGGAAAGGGTGCGTATTTTCGCAGTTCATATTTTTATCAAAATTAGCAATTATGGCAACTACCGCCCAAGCTAAAGGCAGCACGTCTAAAAAAGAAAAGAAGGCTTACTCTAAAGAAACCTATATGTTTTGGTTCGAGAGTATGCTTATGATGCGGAAATTTGAAGAGAAAGCAGGCCAGTTATATGGTATGCAGAAAATCCGCGGATTTTGTCATTTGTATATTGGCCAGGAAGCCTGCGCTGCTGGTGCAGTAAGTGCTTTACAAAAAGGTGATAAATACATTACCGCTTATCGCGATCACGCACATCCACTGGCGTTGGGCACAAGCCCCAACGCAATTATGGCCGAATTGTATGGTAAGGAAACCGGAATTTCGAAGGGAAAAGGCGGCTCTATGCATATTTTTGATAAGGAGCATAACTTTTTTGGTGGTCATGGAATAGTAGGTGGCCAAATTCCGCTTGGAGCAGGAATTGGTTTTGCCGAAAAGTATAATAAAACTGGCAAACTGTGCATTTGTTATATGGGGGATGGCGCGGTGCGCCAGGGCGCTTTCCACGAAGCACTGAACCTGGCTATGCTGTGGAAGATTCCAGTAATATTTGCTATCGAAAATAATGGCTATGCCATGGGTACATCCGTGGAGCGCACTTCCAACGTACATGATTTGTATAAGCTAGGCGAGTCATATGACATTCCCTCTGAGCCTGTGGATGCCATGAATGTTGAGGCAGTTCACGAATCAGTCGAAAGAGCGGCCAAACGCGCCCGTGCCGGGGAAGGACCTACCCTGCTGGAATTTAGAACGTATCGGTATAAAGGACACTCTATGTCCGACCCGCAAAAGTATCGTTCAAAAGAAGAAGTGGAAGAATACAAGCAGCGCGACCCGATTGAACAGGTGCGTCATACCATTCTGGACAAAAAAATTGCAACAGAAAAAGACTTGGCCGCTATTGAAGAAAAAGTAAATGCGCAGGTTGAAGAAAGTGTAAAGTTTGCTGAAGAATCAAATTACCCTGATCCATCGGAAGCGCTTAAAGATATTTATGCCGAGCCCAATTATCCCTTTATTATGGATTGATCTCCCTTTTTGTTTAATAAGTTCGAATTCTTAGTTTTGCGTCCCGTTCTGAAAACAACTGAACGGGACTTTTATTTATAAGAAACATGGCAAAGAAGGAAGAAAACAAGGATTTGTTAGAGAATCCAGAAGTCATTCAGGAAAAATTAATGAGTGTAGAAGACTGGTTTGAACATAACCCAAAGACTGCTATTGGTATTGCTGCGGGGATCATGCTTTTAATCGGGGCTTTCTTTGGTTACCGTTATTACATGGGCAATCAGGATGGGCTGGCGCAGAAAGAAATGTTTCAGGCCGTTCATTATTTTGAAGCCGACAGTTTAAATCTTGCCCTTAACGGGGATGGCAATAATCTTGGATTTCTTCAAATCATTGAAGATTATGGAAGGACTGACGCGGGCAACCTAGCAAACTTCTATACGGGGGCCATTTATTTAAAGCAGGGTAAGTTTCCATTAGCTATTTTCCATCTGGAGGATTTTAGCGCCAGTGATCTATTGGTACAGGCCCGTGCCTATAGCCTGATGGGCGATGCCTACATGGAACAAAAAGATTTTGAGAACGCGGCCAAGTCTTACGCCAAGGCTGCAGCCTATAAGCCCAACAAAGAATTTACCCCCATCTATTTAATGAAGGAGGCACTGGCTTATGAAATGCTGAACGAAAAGGAAAAGGCGAAAGCTGCTTATCAAACTATTATAGATAAGTATTGGGAGTCGAGCGAATTGCAAAACGCCAGAAAGTTTAAGGCCCGTTTAGAGGCTAACTCTTAAATTCAATCTTATTACATTTGAAGGGATAGACATCTATCCCTTTTTTATTACCCAAATTTTATGGCCGGAATCTTAAAATCAGTTTCAGGAAAAAGTAAGATCAATCTTTCTAAAAAGAAGTTTGCGATTGTAGTGGCTGAATGGAATGAGGACATCACTGAAGCACTTTATCAGGGAGCGTACGATGGACTACTTCAACTAGGAGTTAAAAAGACAAATATTATTCGTAAAAATGTACCCGGTACCTTTGAACTGACACTCGGTGCTTTATGGATGGCTGAGAAAAAAGAAATTGATGCCGTTATCTGTTTGGGCTGTGTTATTCAGGGTGACACACCGCACTTCGATTACATCTGCCAGGGCGTAACCTACGGCATCACGGAAGTAAACATCAAAACAAAAAAAACAGTGATCTTTGGCGTGCTTACAACGCTCACTAAAAAACAAGCACTAGAACGCGCAGGTGGCAAACTGGGAAACAAAGGCGAAGAAGCTGCGGTGACTGCCGTGAAGATGTTGGAAATAAAACCTTAGGTATAAAAAAAGGTTGAGAAAATTCTCAGCCTTTCAAATCTAATTTTTAATTCGATTACATATTTTTCACAATCTCATTACCAAACTCTGAACACTTCAACAACGTAGCCCCCTCCATCTGACGGTGGAAATCATACGTTACCCGTTTGGTTGCGATTGCTTTTTCGAGTCCGCGGTTGATTAAGTCAGCAGCTTCCTGCCAGCCCATGTATTCCAACATCATCACACCGGAAAGAATTAACGAACCCGGATTTACTTTATCCTGACCGGCATACTTCGGTGCTGTTCCGTGGGTAGCTTCAAAAATGGCGTGGCCCGTTATATAATTAATATTTGCCCCTGGTGCAATACCAATACCACCTACTTGTGCCGCTAGCGCATCACTCAAATAATCGCCATTCAAATTCAATGTAGCGATTACTTCAAAGTCTTTTGGACGAGTAAGAACTTGTTGCAACGTGATATCAGCAATAGAATCATTAATTAAAATTTTGCCCGCAGCCAGTTCAGCCTTTTGTTCTGCATTGGCAGCCTCTTCACCTTTTTCTTTTTTAGTTTTTTCCCACTGATTCCAGGTATAAACTTTATCTGCAAAATATTCTTTAGCAACACCATAACCCCAATCGCGGAACGCGCCTTCGGTAAACTTCATGATGTTACCCTTGTGCACTAAGGTTACTGACTTTCTGTTATGCTTGATGGCATAGGCAATGGCGCTGTGTATCAAACGCACACTACCACTATAGCTTACTGGTTTAATACCAATACCCACCTGTACATCATTATTCATGTTGGGTGCGCCCACCATTTTCCAGAATGATTCAGATTTTTCTTTTGTGTTGAATCGAATCTTGTTGTACTCTTTAGGAAACTCTTTTGCTAAAAAGTCAAGTACTTTTTGAGACTCTGGTGTTCCTGCTGCAAACTCAATACCGGCATAAATATCTTCTGTGTTTTCGCGGAAGATTACCATATCCACAGCACCTGGATTTTTTACCGGTGAGGGTACGCCTTCATACCATCTTACCGGACGAAGACAAACGTATAAATCCAAAATCTGACGCAGCGCAACATTTAACGACCGAATACCGCCACCAATAGGCGTGGTGAGAGGTCCTTTAATACCAACCAAATATTCGCGAAAAGCATCAAGTGTTTCGTCAGGAAGCCAGTTGCTAGACTGCTTGAACGATTTTTCACCGGCCATTACTTCCTTCCAGTTTATCTTTCTTTTTCCGCCATACGCTTTTGCTATAGCCGAATCAAATACATGTTGTGCAGCACTCCAAATATCCGGACCCGTTCCATCACCTTCAATAAAAGGAATTGTGGGGTTTTCTGGGACTGTAAGCTTTCCGTTACTGATGGTAATTTTCTGGTCACTCATTTTCGTATGATTAAAATTGAATTCACTGGATAATTGGGCGAAATTAGAAATTATCGGGGTATTTAACTACCGCTCAATACTTCTCTTCCTGATTGGGAAAATCGCTGGCTTTTACATCTTTTACATAGTTGCCAACGGCCCCGGTAATTACTGCATTTAAGTCTGCATATCTGCGCAAAAAGCGCGGCTTGAAGTCTTTAGTGATCCCCAGCATATCCTGCATCACAAGCACCTGACCATCTACATCGGGACCGGCACCAATGCCAATCACGGGAATCTGTAAGCTGGAAGAAACCTTTTTAGCCAGCGTGGCCGGAATCTTCTCTAACACGATTGCAAAGCAGCCACATTCCTGAAGCAAGAGTGCATCTTCTAATAATTTGTTTGCCTCCACTTCTTCTTTAGCCCGCACCGTGTAGGTCCCAAACTTGTAAATGGATTGTGGCGTTAGGCCCA
>JAGPBO010000149.1 GCA_018063305.1 Cyclobacteriaceae bacterium | reverse complement strand
ACTCAATATTATATACTACTATTTCAATTTTCATGGGAAGAATCTATCCAAATCGCTTCTTTAGTCTTTAAACTTTATCAATTATTTTCTCTGAACCTTTTTTGGATCGATCAGGCTCCTGCATTAAAATGGCGTGACTAAGGCCTTCTTTACCTGCGTTGGTAAGTTTTGTATTTGCTACACTCAACGTAATAAATAAATCGGTTACAAATTGAAATTCATTTTTATTACGAGTTGTAATTATTACTGATTTCATATTCAAAGATAATTAACCCTATGTTTAATAGTAACTCTTGGCCTCAAACAATTCATTTGGTACTTCTTCACTCCTCACCGCATAGGTAAATCCTTTCTGCAACGCATAAGCTCCCACTTCACCATTCTTATTTAGTGCTAAAAATCCTACTTGCATTTCTTTTGACTTAATGGGTTGGTTTTTTACTATTCGTTGCACCGCTTTCTCGCAGGCCTGCTGCGGTGTGTTTCCTTGTCGCATAAGTTCAACAACTAAATGTGACCCAACAATACGAATTACTTCTTCCCCTACTCCGGTAGAAGTAGCGGCACCAATTTCATTATCGACAAATAGCGCAGCGCCAATAATGGGCGAGTCTCCTACCCGACCTTGCATTTTATAGGCCATCCCGCTAGTCGTACAAGCACCCGATAAATTCTGTTTGTCATCCAGAGCTACAATTCCAATGGTATCATGGTTTTCAATATTGGCAACGGGCTTATACTTAGCCGTCTTCAGCCATTCTTTCCAGGCTTTTTCAGATTCTTTGGTAAGCAATTTTTCTTTTTTAAATCCTTGCGATAAGGCAAAACGAAGTGCACCCTCACCTACTAAAAAAACATGCGGTGTATTTTCCATCACTTTACGCGCCACCGACACGGGATGAACAATGTGTTCCAGGCAGGCCACCGCTCCACAGTTGGCAAACTCATCCATAATACACGAGTCCAACGTAACACGACCATCGCGATCGGGCGCTCCACCCAATCCTACGGTGGTTTCTTTTGGGTCACCTTCGGGTACCCGCGCACCCGCTTCCACGGCATCAAGCGCTCGTCCTCCATTCGAAAGAATTTTCCACGCCTCTACATTAGCGCCTATTCCAAAATTCCAAGTAGACAGTACAACTGGTTTTGAAACAACAGCATTTTGTTTACCAAATAATTTGGTGATGGGTGCTAGCGAAGCAAGTGCACCAAGTTGAATAAATTTTCTACGTGAAGCCATAATGAGGAATTCAGATTTTAGAATGACGAATTACAATTTTAAGAATCAATTTATTTGTCAATAATTCTACGGGCTGTACGAAAGCGCTTTTCATAGTAGTCAGAATAAAGATTTGTTTCCACTACCCCAAGTGAAGTAGAGGCATGAATAAACTTCACATTGTCGCGGGCTTTAACTTCGGTTACAATGCCTACATGGGTAATCTCTCGTTTCTTCTTGCCCGTTGCAAAAAAAACAAGATCGCCAGCCATAATTTTCTTTCGTTTTATTTTCTTCCCCACCAAGGCTTGTCCCTCAGCCGTGCGAGGCAATGTTAAACTAATCGATTGAAACGCATTACCAGTAAGCCCCGAGCAATCCATGCCCACCCGTGTGGTGCCCCCATACTTATAAGGTGTGCCCGTAAATGTTCGCGCAGCCTTAATTACTTCAGCCACCTGGGCTTCGCGGGCTTTCCGCGCTGCACTGCAAGAACAAAACAATATTAAAATGAAGATAAAAAGGCCCGACTGATAACGGGTTATTTGACTAATTTTGTGGCTTGAAAAAATAATCATACGATTCATTCAAAGTTACAAATTAATGGCACACAGTAAAGCAAGCGAAGCCACAACACTAAATCATATTGATGAAACGATCCTGAAACAATTTCAGGCACTGGTAGGCAAAGAGCATGTTATCGTTGATCAGGAGAGTCGGGTTGATTATGGTCATGATAAAACCGAAGACTATCAGTTTCTTCCGGACGTTGTAATCAAGCCTCGAACTCCACAAGAGATTAGTGACATTTTGAAAATTTGCAACGAGCACAAAATTCCGGTAACTCCGCGGGGTGCCGGAACCGGATTGAGTGGTGGTGCGCTTCCCGTCAAAAAAGGGGTAGTCATTTCGATGGAACGCTTCAATAAAATTCTATCTATTGATGAATTGAATCTTCAGGCAACCGTGGAACCCGGAGTGATTACCGAAGTATTTCAAAATGCTGTAAAAGAAAAAGGCCTTTTCTATCCACCAGATCCTGCCAGCAAGGGCTCTTGCTTTTTAGGTGGCAACCTTGCTAATAATTCGGGCGGACCAAAAGCAGTGAAGTATGGCGTTACCCGCGATTATGTGATTAATATGGAAGTGGTATTACCAACCGGTGAAATTATCTGGACTGCCGCTAACGTATTGAAGAACTCTACCGGTTATAATCTTACACAACTGATGTGTGGCAGTGAAGGCACGTTGGGGATTATTACTAAGATTGTCTTTAAGCTTCGGGGATTTCCGCAAAAAAATGTATTGCTACTTATTCCTTTTGTTACCAATGAAGAAGCTTGCAAAGCCATAGCCGCCATATTTGTGGAAGGCATCACACCTTCGGGAATGGAATTTTTTGAACGCGAAGCTGCTGCCAAAACTTTTGAATACTGCGAAAAAGTTTTAAACAGTCCTGTAACCACCCGACTTGACAACTCCATGGATGCCTATGTGTTATGTGAGCTCGATGGCAATGACGAGGAAGTATTGATGCGCGATGCTGAGCGTGTAATGAAGGTGGTGGAAAAATTTCAATGTGGTGAAGTACTTTTTGCAGAAAGCAATGCACAAAAAGAAGAGCTCTGGAAAGTACGCAAAAATATTTCACCAGCGGTTAACTGGTATACACTCACTAAATCAGACGATGTTGTTGTACCCCGAAACAATTTGCCCAAGTTGATTAAAGGCATAAAAGAAATTGGCAAGCAATATGGATTTAATACTGTTTGCTTTGGACATCTGGGCGATGGCAATCTTCATGTAAATATTTTAAAAGAAAACATCAGTGAAGCCGATTGGGAAACCAAAATCCCGAAAGGTATTGGTGAAATTTTTAAACTCACCGTTAGTTTAGGGGGCACGCTATCCGGAGAGCACGGTATTGGAATTGCCAAGCGACCGTATATGCCTATAGCGATGAGTGAAGTAAATCTGAATCTGATGCGCGGTATTAAAAAAGTATTCGACCCGAATGGAATTCTCAACCCTGGAAAAATCTTTTGAGTAAATCAGATTAACGCAAAAAAATGGCTATCCCTTAAATAAGAGATAGCCATTTTACTTAAAGAAGATCTTATTTGAACGAACGCAGGGTTCCAAAATAATAATGCAGACCTACCTGCACACCTACCAGGAAATTAGCCCGACCGCCAAAGATTTCTGAAATATTCCCACTCTTTAATTTATTGATAATATCCTCATTGCGCATATCGGTAAAGCTGTAGTTAGCCCTTACCTGAGTAGTCAAAAACAAATGCTTTGATAAATCAATATCAAGACCAAAGGCTGCGGCCAACTGAAACTCAGTATTCTTAAAGTCGTTTAATTTCTTGTCGAGCAGCGTGGTTGTGGGTACATCGTTTGGAAGCTCATATGTTCCATTTCCATTATCAATGGCTGATGGATAATCATCCTTAATGGTAGCAAAGTCCATTCCGTCCGGAATTTGGTAATCACCCGCACTGGTTGTTAGTGTCTCAATGCCACTATTCATAATTCCAAGCTGAGGTCCAAAATTAAAGTTACCCCGTACACCTCCGCTACCACCACCCATAAACTTCATTAACAACGGAATGTTGATATACTGTACATCTATCTTTCTGGTACCAGCTATCTGTTTCGCGGTATTAATAACATCATAAATCTGACCTTGTTTTGAAATGATCGACTCTAATTGCAAGCCAAACTTATTTCCAAAGTCCATTCCAAAACTAAAACCCACAGGAGCCCAGTTATAGGTGTAGGTTGAACTATAACGCGGGTCTTCACTTAGCCCTTTATCTAAAACAAAGGTTGCATTGTAAGCTGTGGTGGCGCCAACGTGTATTTGAGCCTTCGCTTGTACCGCTGCCAGAATAAAAAATGAGAAAGCAATCCAGTAGATTTTTGATTTCATATGTTTAACTTTTGCGTTAATTTCTGTAAATCTATATTAAGTAACCCCTTATTAAGTTCATAAATCTATAAAAAAGGTACGCATATTATTATCTGTCACCCCGCTTATTGCCAATTGATAAACATAAAGGAGTTAAAAATCACAAAAAGAAGACTTTATCTCATCTATTTTACAAAAATTATCTAGAACGTGTGCGGAATAACTGGTGTATTTGCCTTTAACCTGGTTGGTAAGTTTAACATGATTCACGTAACAGCCGCTACCATGGCGTTACAGAAACGAGGTCCGGATTTTCAGGACATTTACCTCGATGAGTTTGTTGCGCTGGGCCATCGCAGGCTATCGATTATTGACACGCGCGCTGTCGCCCACCAGCCCATGCGCGATATAACCAAGCGTTATACCATAATCTTTAATGGCGAAATTTTCAACTATCAGGAGCTTAAGATTGAATTGGAAGCAAAGGGAATCTCCTTTAACTCTGAATCCGACACAGAAGTACTTTTAAATCTTTTTATTCTTGAAAAAGAAAATTGTTTGAACCGGCTCAACGGCTTTTTCTCCTTCTGCATTTATGACAAGCAGGAACAAACTTTCTTTTTAGCACGCGATCGCTATGGTATCAAGCCCCTGCTTTATCTGTTTGATGAAGATAAATTTCTGTTCGGCTCCGAAATGAAGGCTCTTGTTGAATACGGCATTGATAAAGAGATCGACTTTCAATCGCTCTACACCTACCTGCAACTCAATTATATTCCGGCTCCAGCAACCATCTTTACGCATGTAAAAAAGTTAATGCCCGGCCATTACTTGAAAGTTGGACGCAAGAAACTGGAAACACATTGTTATTACACAATCCCCGAAAAGGAAAATCAAAAACCGCCCTCTGATTATACAGAAGCAAAAAATATACTTAGGGAGTTGTTGGAGGATTCTGTAAAAAGGAGATTGATATCGGATGTGCCTCTCGGATCTTTTCTGAGTGGCGGCATCGATTCGTCCGTTATCACCACACTAGCTGCCAAACATAAGCCCGATCTTCACACATTTTCCATTGGATTTAAAGACGAAAAGTTTTTTGACGAAACGAACTATGCCAAACGAGTAGCCGATCATCTTAAAACTAATCATACGGTTTTTTCCTTAACGAATGATGACCTACTTTCTCATTTGCATCAAACACTCGACTATCTCGATGAACCATTTGCTGATTCATCTGCACTCAATGTTTTTATTTTAAGTAAAGAAACCCGCAAGCATGCAACGGTTGCCCTGTCGGGCGATGGTGCCGATGAATTATTGGGAGGTTACAACAAGCACGCGGCCTTTCATCGAATTATTAATAAAGGCTGGCAAGAAAATCTGACAGGCACACTTGAGCCACTTTGGAAATCGCTACCTCAATCCAGAAACAATCGGTGGAGCAATAAGTTTCGCCAGCTTACGCGTTTTGCAGAAGGCATGATGCTCACCAGTCAGGATCGGTATTGGCAATGGGCAGGTTTTGCGAAAGAAGCACAAGCCTTAGCTCTTCTTTCTGATCAATCAAAAGAAAAATTTCAGCAGCAGGATTATCTAAAAAGAAAGCAGGATTTATTGAAGACCATACCTGCTCACGAATCGATGCGTGATGTTTTATTAACAGACGTAAACCTGGTATTACCCAACGATATGCTTACCAAAGTTGATCTTATGAGTATGGCGCATGGTTTGGAGATACGGGTACCCTTTCTGGATTACCGGTTAGTAAATTTTATTTTCAGTCTTCCTGATGATTATAAAATAACCCGTTCGATTCGCAAGCGAATTTTACAAGATGCTTTTCGCGAGGTGTTGCCCAAAGAACTTTACAACCGGCCCAAGAAAGGATTTGAAGTCCCGTTGCTAAAATGGTTTCGCAAAGAATTGAAATCCTGGATTGCCGAAGATCTGCTCGCTGAAAAGTACATTCAAGAACAGGGAATTTTTTCGTACCCCGAAATAAAGAAACTTTTAAATCAACTCTTCTCAACCAATCCGCAGGATGCGCCCGCCCGGATATGGGGTTTAATAGTCTTTCAATGGTGGTGGCGAAAATTTATGAAGTGAGTCTTTCACACCTGACTGCTCATAGCTTCAGCATAGGCAGGCCAATTCGCTAAGAATGCCAGATGACAAAAATAAATCATTAAGATAAATTAAGAGATTAAGAACATTAAGATAACTCAGCCTTAATTTCTCCTATGAGCTTAATGGTAAAAAGTTTAAGCAAATCAACCGTAAATCTGATTGAGTAATCCGGCCAACCGAATACCAGCCTGCAACATTCTGGTTTCGGCAATCGAAAAATATTTATACGAATATTTATAGCTAAGATTTGAGTTTCCAATGTCGTAAACCTGTGGCCGATAGCTCATCGATTCCAGTGCCCAATCGCGCACACCGGTACTCTGCCACTTCTTAATTGTTTCTTTAGTAGGAGCGCCTAATGATTGGGCTAACTCGGTATAACTCAATCTGGTGCTGTTAATCATATCGCTATCCCAAACTCTATGAAGATTGGATTCATCGCCAAACCATTTAACTTTTATATTATTTCCTCCGCGGTCGCCCGGCCTGCCCACATGCAACGGCTGATGCATATCTCCAACCATGTGCACGAGCATCTTCAGATATTCCTGCTCTTGCTTTGGCGTTAGTTTACCGGTTTTTAATTCCTGCGCGAATTTTTCAATCATCATAATAACCTTCCCGTCAGGGTTATTTTCCACATCTTCATATCGGCCGCCATCCGGTATGGTGGTCCAATGCCAATCGGTCGTGTACTTATACGTTGAATCAGATTGGATTTCGTCCATCCAGGTGCTGACCATGGCCAACGATTCGCCACCCAAAATTTGATTAATTCGTTTTCTGGCTTTAGCCGTCAAATGCTGTTCGGCAATCAAGCCGGTTACCCGATGGCCGGTTGCCCCCCATCCAAAGCCATCTGTTAAAACAAGCAGGGCAAAAAATCCTAAAATCAGCTTTTTCATATTTTATATCTCTTGGCTACAATATTAAGATTTTCAGGCATTCTAAAATTTCTTGGCGATGATAATAACATTAATTTTGGTATAAACGGTACAACCAACGGGCAAAGTCAATCATTCCTGGCAGTACATTTTTTTTCAGGAAGTTTTGAAATGTTGTCGACCTATATCTAACTTCTATTTAAATGTCTAATCGCCAAGCACTCTTTCTAAATTTTGACATTAAAGCCCAACCCGATGAGGTGACCTGCGGACCCACCTGTTTGCACGCATTATACAAGTACTACCACGATGATATTGGACTTAAAGAGGTTATTCAGGAAGTGAAAAGCTTAAAAAGTGGGGGTACTTTAGCCGTGATGCTCGGCAACCATGCGTTACAGCGAGGGTATAAGGCACACCTCTATACCTACAACCTAAACGTATTTGATCCTTCGTGGTTTTCGTCCTCAACGCCTAAACTGACTGCAGCCTTGAAGCAACAAATGCGCTATAAAGTCAAAAAGAAAAAACTATTAGTCGCTTCGCGTGCATACATAAAATTTTTGGAAGCCGGTGGTCGGATATACCATAGAGAGCTTAATGCCGAACTTATTAAAGGCTATCTTAAAAAATCGATTCCGATTCTTACCGGGCTTAGCGCTACCTATCTCTATGGTACCCCACGGGAGATGCCTGATAGTGGTAAGTTTGATAGTATAAAAGGTGAACCCGTAGGTCATTTTGTAATCATTAATGGCTATGATGAAGCCACCCAAACTGTTTATCTGGCCGATCCCATGAACCCGAACCCACTTAAGAGTCAATATTACAGCGTAAACTTTGATCGGTTGATTAATAGCATCATGTTGGGAATTGTTACCTACGATGCCAATCTACTTGTTATTGAACCAAACCACTAGGTATGCCGAAACTGATTGTAGTTGAAAAGCCGGAAAATTGGTACCTGAGTGTACGCGATGTTGAGGTGATTTCTCCCGATCGATACATTACCGATCCCACCTATCAGGAAGCAAAAGGCATTAGAGTTCTTAATCTTTGTAAATCTTATCAATACCAAAGTGAAGGCTACTATGTTTCCTTACTAGCCGAAGCCCGAGGCCATAAAGTGTTGCCCGAAGTTTCAACGATTCAAGACTTTCGGTTTCCCTCTATTCTTCGCGATGACTCGCTTGATTTTGATGTCCTTATTCAAAATACATTCAAAAATGAAAATTCCGATAAGGTAGAACTCAATATTTATTTTGGCTCAACCAAATCGGAAACGCATAACCGACTTGCCCTTCAACTCTTTCAAATGGTGCAGGCGCCTTCGGTGCGAGCCATTTTTTCTAAAAAGAATAAATGGGTACTGCAAAGCATCAAACCTATTAGTTTAAGTGAAGTACCGGCTGACGATAAGCCCCTGCTCATTCAGGCCTTGGAACGGTATCTATTGCGCAAGCGCGATTTTCGGCCAGACAAAAAGAAATATGATCTCGCTATTCTTGTTAATCCCGAGGATAAAAATCCACCTTCCGATGATCGGGCGTTGAAACGATTTTATCGTGCTGCCATTGAGGCTGGATTCAATACCGAGTTTATCACCAAAAATGATTTTGATCAGATCATTCAATACGATGCGCTCTTTATACGCGAAACGACCAATGTAAACCATCACACATTCCGGTTTGCCAAAAAAGCAGAGTCATTGGGTCTTGTTGTTATTGATGATCCCGACTCTATACTAAAGTGTACCAACAAAGTTTATCTGCACGAGCTATTAAACTCCCACAAAATACTTACCCCTAAATCCTTTGTAATAACGGAGGAGAACTGTGATGCACTGGAGACCAAAATGAGTTTCCCTTTTATCTTAAAACAACCCGATGGGGCATTTTCCAAAGGGGTGTTCAAGATCGAATCATTGCAAGAATTCAAGAAGATCCGAGAAAGCATGTTCGAAAAATCAGATCTGCTCATTGCTCAGGAATTTCTACCCACCAGTTTTGACTGGCGTGTAGGCGTCATTGACGGGCAGGTGATTTATGTCTGCAAATATTTTATGGCTACCAAACATTGGCAAATTGTAAACTGGAATGCCAAAGAACAATCCAGAGATGGCGATGTGGAATGTATTGCCATTGATCAGGCTCCTTCGGGTTTGTTGAAAACAGCCGTTAAGGCAACCTTGCTTATCGGTAAAGGGTTGTATGGCGTAGACATGAAAGAGATTGACGG
>JAGPBO010000330.1 GCA_018063305.1 Cyclobacteriaceae bacterium | reverse complement strand
GGCTGCATTGACCAATTTAGAATCACTGAGACCCGGCACCAAAAGTTTTACTGACAAGCCGCTTAATGCGGCAACACTGAGGGCATCCACAATACTATCACCCGGAATAAAGTAGGGTGTAGTAATGAGAATTTCCTTTTCTGCCAGGTAAATAGCCTGTAGGATCGAATATTGAATAGATGAAAATATAGAGTCCGGGCCACCCGCTGCAATCTGAATATGACTTTTCGCTTCTTCCCTTGCGGTCGTTGTTGTGAAGTACTTCATGCCAGGTTTCAGTTTATGCTCACAACAAAAGTTCCAATCGGTAATGAACAAATACTGTAAGTAATACACACCTGGACCCTGAATTTTTACGTGGGTATCGCGCCAAAATAATTTATTCTGCTTAGAATTAATGTACCGATCCGACACATTGATTCCACCAACAAACGCAGTGTGCCCATCAATAACCACAATCTTTCTATGGTTTCTGTAGTTAATGCGGTTTGCCAGCAGATAAAATCGAACCTTGTGAAACGGAAATACCTGAACGCCTGCCGCACGCATGCGAACTTCGGTTTTCCTTTTAATTGTTGGGCTTCCAAAATCATCATAAATAAACCGAACCTCTACGCCTTGCTTTGCCTTGGCAATCAGCAATTCTATTATTTCGGTTCCAATGGTATCGTATTCAAAAATGTAATACTCCAAATGAATATGATGTTGGGCTGCCAGAAGTTCGGCCATAAGCTCGGGAAATTTCTGCTCACCATTGATCAGCAGCTTTACCCGGTTGTTAGTAGTCAATGGGCTTCCCAGATCTTTATCAACTAAATGGGCAAGTTCTGAAAACTGATTGACCGCTTCATTCTTGTTGGCGATGGCAGTCCTTTGATATTCCTGCACATCAGTTTTAAGATCCTTCAGCGTGTCTGTGCCCTGTCTAAATTTTTTACCGTAATATTTCTTCTTCCAATAGTTAATTCCAAACGTAAGGTAAAAGGCCACCCCCACTATGGGTACAAACAAACAAAGCAGCAGGTAAGCCAGAGTTTTGGTTGTGCTGTGCGTTTCAAATAATATTCGAATGCAGACCGCCACAACTACGATGGAGTAGACAATCAGGCCTATGGCGCTCAAACTCATACATTAAAAGTGCACGATTTTTCTAAAAGAAACCAACGGACTAAATAATTTAGGATTAAAAAAGCCCCCGCTCCCGGAGGCTTTTAAAAGCAAACCAAACTCAAATTGTTATTGGAGGCCCCAAACCTCTATGACACTACGTTGGTCTGACTTTATTTTTGTGTTGTACCAAAAGGTAATTTTTTCAATTGCCTGGTGGTCACCTTTCAAATCAATTTCATGTCCATCGGTGGCTTTAGAAAGATCCTTTGGTAAATCAATGTCCTGTTTTTCGCCATTGGCAAAATGAACGGTGGCTTTATAAACATTAATGGTTCCTTCCTTCACCTTGACCTTAATGGTTGAGAATTCGTCTGTTTTATTTTCAAACGTGATGTTGTCGTGATCCAACGTGTAGTCTACAACCCGTGTGCCCAACAAAGTCCACTTGGCCATAAGTTTTGCTTGCACATTGACTGCGAAAAATGCGATGGCGACAAAAGCCAAAACGGATACGATTATATTTCTTGATGTTTTCATGATTTCCATTTTTTAAGTTAAAATTATTTATCTTCCTGATGTTTTACTTCGCGCTTGGATTTATAAATCTTTTTATCCTGGCGCGCTGTGCTTACATAATAAAATGAATTTTCTGTTTCTTGATCTTCATTAGTATTATTAGCATGGGTGACTTGGCGCTGAACATCCTCGCTTAAACCCCTTCGGTGGAAGGGAATAGGTTGCTCAGACTGATCCTTTTTCTCACGTACTGGTTTCTGACTTCTTCTATTCGTATTCATCATATTAAAATTTAAGTTGAACCATCTTTTCAATACTTCGAGTGGAAAAAATATGCCAGCCATAAATCATTGAAATTCTCAAAAAAATCGATTTTTATTTTCCGACTGTGAGTATTTTGCTGCATACTTGGGGAAGCCAAACCCCTTACTTGCTCTATCGAGATATCTCTTTAATTATCTCAAAGGCAGATTTATACTTATATGCCTTGTGGCGAATAATAATAATGGGTGTAGCTAACAAAAGTGGATCTTTTGATAACAGGGTTAGTAAAATCCCGAGGGCTCATCATCCTACCTTGAAGCAGATTTGCTACCGGAGTACCCGAGTAAGCAGGCCCGGAACATATCTCCAAGGCTTGCTTGCGCAAAAGACAAATGCCATTACTTGCCCACCCGCATGGCCGTCATTTTTGCTCTGCGTAAGGCGTTCAACACCTGTTCTATATATTCCTTGCTTTTTGAAATAACCACGTGTTTGTATCCCTCCGCAGTTTCTATGCGAAGTGCATATTTTTTTCTGGGTATAATCATAAAGATTAGCCCTACCAAAGCTGCACCAGCACCTATAAAGAATTCCATAGTAGTCGTTAGATTCAGCAGATTATTATACGGGGTTAAATCAAAATAAGTATCTGCGATCAAGGCTATTCCGCTAATGATTAGGGCAAGTCCTGGAAATAATCTTGGTTTAATTACGGCTAGTCCAAAATTGGTAACTCCCTTTAAATAGTAGCGTGCCTTTTTTGTTTCTAAGATGCTGTCGGTCACAACTACATCTCGCCCATCGGTATATAAAAATTTTAACGGTTTCATAACTTTTAGAGTTTGTA
>JAGPBO010000148.1 GCA_018063305.1 Cyclobacteriaceae bacterium | reverse complement strand
GGAGCCTGCAAGCCAACACTCTGATCACTTCACTACGAACCGTGCCTATGGAACTGCCGCCTATAGTATGGGTGCTATTTTTCTTCATCAGTTAAAGTATATCATCGGTACAGATAATTTTTATACAGGTATAAAGCGCTATTACAATACCTGGAAAATGAGACATCCGGAACCAAACGATTTTCTTCGGGTTATGGAAAAAACTTCTGGCATGCAATTGCATTGGTATTACCGTTATTGGATTCAAACCATAAAGCATATTGATTACGGAATTAATCTTGTTGTCGAAAAAGACGGCAACACGATGATAGGGTTGCAACGGGTAGGAGAATTCCCGATGCCCATTGATCTGCTGATAAAATATAAAGATGGTAGTGAGGAATTGATTTATATTCCTTTAAACGAAATGATGGGCAGTAAACCTATTGAGAATTCAACCAAGCGAACAGATCTTACCCCCTGGCCCTGGGTAAATCCTACTTATACACTTAGTCTTCAAACTAAAGTTGATAAAATTGAGAGTATTGAAATTGATCCAAGTCTAAGAATGGCTGATATCAATAGAAAGAATAATAAAGTTGTTGTGGCGGAAATAAATCCTTATAAAGACCCCACTAAATAAGATACTTCGCTTAGTGTAATTTTTTACCAAGCTTATCGATCACTACAATTTTGTTTTCGCCAGTTGTGCTGCTTAATTTGACTGAGAGTTCACCTGTAGTCGATGAGTATAAGAGTTCTGAGGGCATGAACTCAAACTTGAAGTTCTTACTCCAGGCTAAGCCTCCTGTTCTGTTTACTCTGGCTATGGTAACCGGAAAGCCATCTTGTACTTTACTCTCAGAAAAAATCAAAGCAAAATATACCTGATCGGTATCTTGAAGCGATAGCGCTTTTAAAATAGGCAGATTTCGCAACTTAAAGTTCGGTGCGTCCACGGGAAAGGTTGCCCCAATATCTGATTTCCTGGATGGTAGTATTGTATAAAAGTATCCAACCGCCAGCGAGTCTGTATATTTCAATCCAAGGGTGAATTGATCTTTGGATATTAATGGTTTATAGGGTCTGGTTCCGGATTCATCTACATAGAGAGGAATAGAATCCTTCTCAGAAAATACCCACTTCAATGACTGCATGGTATTCTCCAAGGTCTTCTCTTTTTTGGTTAGTTCGCGGTGAGCAAAATCCTGCGTTGTATTTACCATAGCTTTCAGTACAGATACCGTTCCAAAAGCATTGGTTATAAAATTATTGTAATCTAAAGCATCCTTTTCCAAATCACGTTTCATTAACAGCGTGGCGATGCTGTCGAGCCTCTTGGCGGATTTAATCTCCCGCTCAAGGCAAGTCATTTGTACAGTTACATCGGCCGAATCGCGAAGGGGTTTATTAATAATTAAATCTGAGTAATATTCTAATTCCGCCACCTTCATGCTAAATACCGAGGCCGGCAACGGATCAGGATCAAATTTTTTCAATTGAGTAACCAGAAGCTTATCGATTAATTTTGTTAAATCATTCTTAACAGATATGGAATCTGTTTTCAGCTTTTTACCCAGTTTATTAATTTCAATCTCATAGGAGATCAGATTTTGCCGCAACGGAATGATTTCCTTTTGTATGATATCAGAGGATTTCTTTGACCACCCAGAATAGTCCCAGAGTTTCAAATCATTGCTCAAAAAATCAGGTGCAGTTAGTCCATCCTTTTTAAAGTCTTTAATCTCCAAGAGAGTTATTTCCTGGTTGTAATCTGTTTTACCTAATGTTTGAAGAATAGACTTATAACTTTTAAAAGCCACCTTACTTGAATCAAACACGGCAATCAGGTTATTGAATTCAACCAGCACCTGATCGTCAGCGCGAAGAAATAATTCCTTGTCACTGGCAAATCTCTCCTGTATTGCTTTATAGAAATCCATAGAGCGGAGATACAATTTTTCAGACTGACCAAAATAACTCTTTAATGGTTTTATCTTATCTCTCTTTTCCTTGAGCGCCTTGCTTCGCGTTTCAATATCCAACTGTACATCCGATTGCTTAATGCCAAACTCACCGGTGCGCATATCTCTTCGAATGTACATCTGGTAATTCTCATCATTCTTTTTGATCTCCTTTTCAGTCATCATCGGGTACGCTTTTCCATAAAAGAAAATCGCTGAATCCAAATTGAGAATCAGGGCTTCCGTTTGCTTAAGTAGATCGTTCTGCAAGGATTTATCCTGATAGATAATCCCCATATATAGGTAGGCGCTGGCGTTATCGTTATTATCCTTTAAGTATCGCTTTAGAAAAGGCTCAGCCATTTCATACTGCTTTGCATTCAATAACTCAATTAAATCTTTGTATTTGACTTTTTGAGCAATAGCAAAAGAGGCTTGCAGAAAAATAAAAGCAAGAATTAAAGTAGCTTTTCTAGACATTTTATTCAATAAAATTATTCGAAGTTATTAAAATTAGGGACATTTGAGCAAGCCATTTCAATAACCAAGCCAATTTATCCATTTTATGAAAAAATTCGTAAGCCTTATTAAAACAGGATTGATAGCCATAATCATCATTGCCGTGCTGAAAGTAACCGGCTTGTTTGGAGGTGTTTCGTATTTAACGCAAACGGTCGCCATAAAGTCTGGCGCACTAAATGTAAATCCACCAAGCGAAAAATCTACTGAAGCTAAATTTGATTACGCGTTCTTTATAAAAAACCTGCAAGGAGATAAAATATCTTTTGACCAATATAAAGGTAAAGTAGTATTTCTTAATCTTTGGGCCACCTGGTGTGGGCCTTGTAAAGCAGAGATGCCGAGTATTCAGAAGCTGTATGATACAATGAAAGATGATTCTATAGAATTTGTCATGTTATCCATTGATAAAGATAATGCCTTGGCCAAGGTTGAGTCTTATGTAAAAAAGAATAATTACACCTTCCCTATTTTTATGCCTTCCGGTTATTTGGCTGAACCGCTACAGGTGCCATCGATTCCTACAACTTTTGTGATTGATAAGGATGGAGAAATCGTCATGAAAGAGGTGGGTACTCGAAATTACAACACAGATAAAATGAGAGAGTATCTGAGAAAGCTAATCGCAAAATAGAATTTTAAAATATAGGTCAATGCTCTTTAATCTTTCAAATAAAGTAGCTGTTGTAACAGGAGCCGGCAGTGGCATTGGCAGAGCTATCGCTATTCAATTTGCCCAACAAGGAGCACAAATCTGTTTGCTCGATCTTAACCTCGAAGCTATCGACTCCGTTGCTAAAGAAATTCTGAATGCCAGCAACTCAGCGAAAGCGTATTCATGCAACGTTGCCATTCAGGCAGAAGTTATCCAAACCATGAATCAGATTGCCGCTGAATACTCAAAGATTGATATACTGGTTAACAGTGCCGGTATCTCGCACATAGGAAAATTAGATACTACCACCGAAGCCGACTTTGACCGACTTTACCAGGTAAATATTAAGGGTGTATATAATGCGATGTTGGCTGCCATTCCATACATGAAAAAACAACACGATGGCGTGATTCTTAACCTTGCTTCTGTAGCGGCTGGGTTAGGCTTAAACGATCGCTTTGCCTACTCCATGACAAAAGGTGCTGTGTTATCTATGACGCTCTCGGTTGCCAAGGATTACGTGAATGAAGGTATCCGTTGCAACTGCATTTCTCCAGGGCGGGTACACACGCCTTTTGTAGATGGATTTTTAAAAGCAAATTATCCCGGCAAGGAAAAAGAAATGTTTGAAAAGCTGGCCAAGACACAACCCATAGGTCGTATGGCAAGACCCGATGAAATCGCGAACCTTGCTTTATACTTATGTTCGGATGAAGCGTCTTTCGTAACAGGTTCTGATTATCCCATTGATGGTGGATTTATACGATTAAACACATAAGGCATGAAGCTCTTTAGATTTGGAGAACCTGGTTCAGAAAGGCCCGGTATTTTATTAGACGGAAAAATGTACAACGCCTCTTCTTTTGGAGAAGATTATGGAGAAAGTTTTTTTGAAAATGATGGCTTGGTCCGTTTGCATAAATGGCTGGATCAAAATAAACCTTCGTTGACACAGATTAAGGAGGATTCACGGTTAGGTCCCTGCTTTCAACGTCCTTCTAAAATAATCTGTGTTGGCTTAAATTATACCAAGCACGCGCTGGAATCAAAAATGCCTTTGCCTTCCGAGCCAATAATTTTCTTTAAATCTACAAGTGCGCTCTGCGGACCTAACGACTCATTGATTATTCCAAAGAATAGTGTGAAGACAGACTGGGAAGTTGAATTAGCAGTGGTTATTGGAAAGAAGGCAAGTTATGTTGAGGAGAAAGATGCACTGGATTATGTGGCTGGATATTGTTTACATAACGACTACAGTGAGCGTGAATTTCAGTTGGAACGAAACGGACAATGGGTGAAAGGTAAGAGCTGTGATACCTTTGCTCCGATGGGTCCCTTTCTGGTTACAAAAGATGAAGTAGCCAACTACAATAACCTACACATGTGGTTGAAGGTGAATGGCAAAACCATGCAAGACAACAACACCGATGATATGATTTTCGAAGTTCCCTTTCTCGTTAGCTACATCAGTCAGTTTATGACTTTGCTGCCAGGCGATGTAATTTCTACGGGTACACCGGCTGGCGTGGGTCTCGGATTTAATCCGCCTGTTTATCTAAAGAAAGGCGATGTTGTTGAATTAGGTATTGAAGGTCTGGGAGAACAACGTCAGGAAGTAATATGATTCATTCTGATGGCTGAACGTGAAAATACAAATTCATTATCTGTCATAGATTCTCATCAGCACTTCTGGATTTATAATCCGGTACGGGATGCCTGGATTACTGAGGAGATGAAAATCATTCAGCGCAATTTTCTACCAGACGACCTGGCTCCTCTCTACAAACAAAATAATGTGGTCGGTTGTGTAGCCGTACAAGCTGATCAATCAGAAACAGAAACTGAGTTTCTCTTATCGCTGGCTAACGATTATGATTTTATTCTGGGTGTTGTTGGGTGGGTTGACTTGAGAGCAGATTCTTTAGAAGAACGATTACAATACTTCAGAAGTTTTAAGAAACTTAAAGGATTCAGACATATTGCGCAGGCCGAGCCTAAAGGATTTTTAACCAGTCAAAAATTTGAGCAGGGAATCCGATCCTTAACAGCAAACAATTTCACTTACGACATTTTAATCTATCCGCATCAAATACAAGATGCCATTGAATTGGTACGTAAGCATCCGCAACAAAAATTTGTAGTCGATCATCTTGCCAAACCCAATATTCGGGAAATGGAATTTGACCACTGGGCCACACAAATTGAAAATCTGGCTGTACTTCCCAATGTATATTGTAAACTGTCGGGCATGGTAACAGAAGCAAAAAAGGAATGGACCAAAGAAGATTTTCGACCCTATCTCGATTTTGTGATAAATCAGTTTGGAACCTCCCGTGTTATGTACGGATCGGACTGGCCGGTTTGTTTAGTGGCGGCAACCTACCCGGAGCAATTGGACATTTTTAAAGATTATTTCCAAGCCTTTTCTAAATCAGAAAAACATCAGATAATGAATGAAAATGCAATAAGATTTTACAATCTTTAGCAATGGATCTTCATCTGAAAGACAAAGTGATTATCGTAACCGGTGGCGCGCGTGGCATTGGCAAATCGATTGCTCAGGTGTTAATCGAAGAAGGTGCTCAGGTAGCCATCGTTGATAAAATAACGCAGACAAAAAAAATAGTTCCGGATAGAAGTGAAAAAGGATCGTATTACAACGCTGACTTATCAACCTACTCGGCTTGTCGCGAAGTAATCAATGAAATTATTGACGAGCACGGAAAAATTGATGGCCTCGTAAATAATGCGGGAAGCAATGACGGTATTGGTTTGGAAAATGGTACCCCAGCCAAGTTTACCAAGTCACTCGTAAACAATGCCGGTCATTATTACTTTATGTCACATTATGCTTTGCCTCATCTTAAAAAAAGAAAAGGAGTGATTGTTAACATTGGATCCAAAACCGCGATAACCGGGCAAGGAAACACCTCAGGTTATGTAGCTGCTAAAGGCGCTATACTTTCGCTTACGCGCGAATGGGCCGTTGAACTACTGCCCTACTCCATCCGGGTAAATGCAGTGATTCCAGCCGAGGTGGCAACACCACTTTATGAATCGTGGCTTAACAGCTTTTCCGATCCACAGGAAAAACTGAAACAAGTTTCTGAAAAAATTCCATTTGAACATCGGTTAACCAAATCGGAAGAAATTGCCGATGCCGTTGCCTTTCTTCTCTCCGATCGTTCTAGCCACACCACCGGCCAATGGTTTTTTGTCGATGGCGGTTATACCCATCTTGATCGCGCAGTCAGTTAATGTGCTATGGCTATACCAACCTCCAATCCTGTAATAGATAACAACACGTCACAAAAAAATTATCTTGTTCCGTTATCACTGGTAACCAGTCTTTTCTTTTTATGGGGATTGGCTAACATTCTTAACTCAGCATTAATTGCACACTTCCAACCCGTGTTTGAAATTAAACGAGCACAAGCCCTCTTAATTGAAACGGCATTTTACTTCGGCTACTTCACCATTGCTATTCCTGCCGGATTGTTTATGGAGAAGTACAATTATAAAAAAGGAATCTTGCTTGGGCTGTTGCTTTATGCTATCGGTGCGCTCTTGTTTATCCCTGCAGCCAAAACTTTAACTTTCGGATTCTTCCTCATCGCACTGTATATCATCGCCAGTGGCCTGGCATTTTTAGAAACGGCTGCTAATCCTTACGTAACTATCTTAGGAAAGGTAGAGACTTCCGTACAACGACTTAATTTTTCTCAATCGTTTAACGGAGTTGCTTTAGTAGTGGGTCCCTGGTTGGCTGGCCAGTTTATTTTTGCCGGCAATGAAGGATCACTTGTAGAAGTCTCCCAAAAGCAGCAAGCAGCCGAGGCTGTAATCTTTCCGTATACGATGATTGCCATTATTGTTCTGGTTGTTGCCTTTCTTTTCTTTCTGGTGAAGATGCCTGAGCCAGCAAAGTCTTCAAAACTTAAATTTGATAAATCAATATTTAAGCATAAACATTTAATGAAAGCCGTATTAGCGCAGTTTTTTTATGTGGGCGCACAGGCGGGTATCTGGGGAATTACCCTCAACTACATCACCGAGTTATTGCCAGGCGTATCGAATGAAATTGCTTCTAAAAATTTCATGATAGTGGGCACCTTACTTTTTGTAATAGGTCGATTTATTGGTACCTGGCTGATGACTATGATTAAAGATACCAAGCTACTTACGCTTTATGGAGCTTGCGCATCGGCCCTTTGTCTGGCCGGAGTATTTGCAGGTGGCGAAATAGCCGTTTACTCCATTCTTGGAATCAACTTTTTTATGTCGATCATGTTTCCAACTATTTTTGCACTTGGCGTAAAAGACTTAGGTGAGCATACAAAATTAGGTTCGTCATTTATCATTATGGCTATTGTGGGCGGTGCCATAATTCCTCCATTAATGGGATTGATTGCGGACAACTTTAGCATTCAGAAGTCATTTGTGTTACCGTTTCTATGCTTTCTGTTTGTTATCTATTATGGTTGGAAGGGACACGAAATTATTCCAGTAACAATTAAAAGTTAAAACGAATGCGCTATTGTCTTGCTTTGGATTTAAAAGATGATCCCGTGCTGATCGCTGACTATGAACGATATCATAAAAAAATCTGGCCTGAAATTGAAAAGGGTATTCGCGATTCCGGAATAGAAAAAATGGAAATATATCGAACCGCTAATCGGTTATTTATGATTATGGAAACTGCCGACCAGTTTTCATTCACTCTGAAATCGCAAGCCGATGCAAACAATCCTAAAGTACAAGAGTGGGAACAAATGTTATGGAAGTATCAACAAGCGCTGCCACACGCCAAGCCCGAAGAAAAATGGATTCTAATGGATAAAATTTTTGAGTTATAATCATGCAACCCGATCAAACTACACTTTTCTCATCCGAATATCTCAAAGAATTTACGATCAAAGTCTTTCTTCATTTTGGTGTTCCGAAAGCAGAGGCTGAACAAGCTGCCGATGTTCTAAGCTTATCCGACTTGCGGGGTATTGATTCGCATGGCGTGGCTCGCTTACATACTTACTTTGATATGTTCACGCTGGGGCGGATCAATCCCAAACCAAACATTACCATTATACGCGAAAGAAAAAGCGTTTGTACCGTTGATGGCGACAACGGATTGGGTTTGGTTGTGGGTCCAAAGGCAAATGAGATTGCGATGGACAAAGCCGAGCAACATGGCTCTGGTTGGGTAAGTGTATGCAACACGAATCATTATGGCATTGCCTCCTATTATTCATTTAAAGCGCTTGAGCGCGATATGATCGGTTGGTCGATGACCAACACAACAAAATTAGTTGCACCCTTGTGGGGCGCGGAACGCATGTTGGGCACTAACCCAATTTCTATTGCCTTTCCCGGACTAAAAAATAAACCGATTGTGATTGACCTCGCCACCAGTGCGGCTGCTTATGGTAAAATTGAAATCGCCAAACGAAAAGGTAATTCAATCCCGAAAGGTTGGATAATAAATAAGGAAGGTGACATGACTGATCAGCCAACTGACATGATTGAAGGTGGCGCGTTGCTGCCTCTCGGTTCCGAGCGCGAATTAGGTGGACATAAAGGATATGCACTTTCTGCGATGGTAGATATACTCACCAGCGTTTTAAGTGGTGCCAACTGGGGTCCCTTTGCTCCCCCCTTTGCACTGCGCCAGGAGATTCCATCGCGTAGTGTGGGCAAAGGCATTGGCCATTTCTTTGGCGCCATGCAGATTGACGGCTTTATAGATGTTACCGAATTCAAGCAACGTATTGATGAATGGATTGAAGTTTTCAGAAATACAAAACCTATTAAAGGTCAAGCAGCCGTATTAATTCCCGGTGATCCGGAACATGAAGCGGAAGCTATTCGCAGAAAGGAAGGCATTCCACTAATTAAAGCTGTTGTTGACGACTTGAGAGACATTTCGAAACAAACAGGAATCAAATTCTAACACCAAACTATTTTCCATTAATATGAAATTGAAAAGCTACATACATGCACTTATTCTTTTGCTTGCACTCAGCCTGGCAGGTTGTTCCAAGCAACAGAAAAATCAGGAGTTTGTCGATCATGAGACTATTGAAAAAAATGCTGAGTTCCGATCTACCATTGCGTCAGGTGACTTTGTTAAGTCAAGTGCAGGCAATACTTACTATGAAATTGCCAATAAAGATGCCGATACGGTTCTTGTGTTGGTACATGGCTTTTCCGTTCCCTCCTATATTTGGGATTCCACCTATTATGCTGCTCAACAAAGAGGGTATGGCGTATTGCGATACGATGTTTACGGAAGAGGCTACTCCGATAATCCGGATGTTGCCTATGATGGAGCATTGTATTCAGAGCAGTTGCATGAACTGTTGGATGCCCTTAAGATCAC
>JAGPBO010000147.1 GCA_018063305.1 Cyclobacteriaceae bacterium | reverse complement strand
AAAATCGAATAAAAGAAATAGCGTTGCGCGAAAGAAAACTTACTGAGACGCTCGCACAGTATGAAGCCCTTAGCCAGGAATTAAATATTAAAAAGAAAGAGATTATTGAGAAGGCCAAATCGGAAGCCTCCCATTTGCTTAAGGAAACGAATCGTGAAATAGAAAAGACAATCCGGCATATTCGAGAAAATAAAGCGGAACGAAAGGAAACAAGGAAAGTTCGGGATGGTTTACAAGACATGATACAAAAAGTTAAGCCCGAAATCCACGTAAGGACGCAAACCGATAAAATTGAAATGGGTGACTATGTTCGATTAATAGGCCAGGAGGTAAGTGGTAAAGTAATTTCCATAAAGGAGGATGTTGCTTTAGTTCAATTTGGAGATTTGAGATCGCAGGTAAAAATTAGAAAATTAATCCGAAGCGATCAGGCGATTTCCAATCCTGCTTTCGCAAGAATCAAAACATCCGGACTTGATATTTCGCGGAAACAATCCCTGTTTGTAAATACACTAGACATCCGCGGCAAGCGGGTAGAAGAGGTGAATTCTGCGTTGGACCAGTTTATAGATGATGCGATTTTATTGGGCCAGACAGAAATAAAAATATTACATGGAAAAGGAGAAGGTGTATTGCGTAAAGTTGTGCGGGAGCGATTAAAAGGTAACAAGTCCATTGCTTCTGTGGCCGATGAACATGTAGAGCGTGGGGGAGATGGAATAACCATAGTAATCTTAAAATAAAAAAACCTGCTTGTTAGAGCAGGTTTCTTTGTTTTATTAAAATGAGAATTTTTTAGAGCGTAAAGGTGTAGACCCACGCTCCTTTTACCTGGCTTGTTCTGGAGTATGGATCTCCGTTAAAACTAAAGGATATAGAAAGGGTAGATTCTGTAACAGTATACGTCATAGACAATTCATCGGGCGTACCCTTATCCCGAATCATAATTGTTTCGGGGGAAGATCCAAAATCCCACTTACCGCTTGCTGGCCATGGGCTAGCACTTGGTCTCCCTGAAGTTGAGTAGGTAAAAGGTGGGGTACCCTTCGTTCCGGATAAAGTCAATTGGAAACCTGTGTAGTCAGCAGTTTTATCACTTCCGTCAAAGGTTGCTGTATTAATTTTCCAAACATGGTTTAGCTTATCAAATTGAATATCAGCTACTGTCTCAGGATCATCGTTATTGTTCTTGCATCCCGTATAGGTAAGCATAGAAACTGAGATGAGTAGAAGAGGGAGTATTCGCAGTACTTTCATCATAAATTTGATTAAAAATCATCTTAAACTTAGTAAAAACCGGAATCTAAAAAAAATAGACCCCTTGGTATCTGTAAATTTCAGGTTAATGGGTTCCGTAAACTCTTAGTAACCCTTCTTAAAATCTAAAATGTCAATTTTGTAGGCTGTAGCCGGATATTCATGCTCTTGGTTTGAAGCGATAAGAAGCAGCGTTGTATCCAGAACCTGTTCGCGGTGCTTTTGATACCATTCAATTGACTTTTTATCGAGGTTGGTGGTGGGTTCATCTAAAAAAAGAGCATCCGTTTCCGCATAAAAGGCCAACCCCAGTTTAAGCCTTTGCCGCATGCCGGAAGAAAAATTAGAAATCATTTTATTCCGGGCGTGCGATAATTCAATATGATCCATTAAATCAGCTAACGAAAAGTTATTTCGTATTTTTTTAAATCTAAAATGAAACTGAATCATTTCCGCGAGTGTAAACTCATCAATCAAATCCATGTAAGGCGTAGAGACTGAAATGTGTTTATAAACTTCTTCGTTTGGAATTTTGTGATGGTCATTTTCGTAGGTAATTAAACCCAAACTGGGTAACATTTGACCCCATAAAATTTGAAGTAAGGTAGATTTTCCAGATCCGTTGGGTCCTACAATCGCGTATGAATTGCCGGGTATAAACTGATACGTGAGGTCTTTAAAAATCCATTCGCGATTAAACCGCTTGCTGAGATTTTTAACTGTTATCTTCATTCAAAAGCACCCGCGTTAGCTGAGAACCCCTTCATCACTCCGCGTTCGCTGCTACGAATAAAGGAAACGATGTATTCTCTTTCTTCACTTTGACCCAACTCTTTTTCAACCAGATCCAAGGCTTTGGAATTGTTTAATCCCTTTAAAAAGATGTAGCGGTATATCTCTTGAATTTCGTTTATTTTTTCTGGTGTAAATCCGCGTCTACGCAAACCGACAGCATTAACGCCAGCATAGGTAAGAGGCTCGCGGGCAGCTTTCGTAAAAGGCGGCACATCTTTTCTCACTAATGAACCTCCTGAAATCATGACATGTGAACCTACTTTTACAAATTGATGAATAGCGCTTGCACCACCAATAATGGCCCAGTCTTCAATGGTAACATGACCAGCAAGTTGAACTGTGTTTGCAAAAATACAGTTGTTCCCAACGATACAATCATGGGCTACATGCACATAGGCCATAAGCAAACAATTTTTCCCAACTTCTGTACGGAATTTGTCGCTTGTGCCTCTGCTAATGGTTACGCATTCTCTTATTACTGTATTATCTCCAATAAACGTTTCGGTACGTTCGCCAGCAAACTTTAGGTCTTGTGGTATGGACGAAACGGAAGCCCCGGGGTAAACTTTAACGTTAGTGCCAAGTCGTGCGCCTTCCCAAATAACTGCGTTTGGTCCAATCCAACTGTTATCACCTATTTCAACATCAGCCCGTATGGTGGCAAAGGGTTCGATAACTACATTATTGCCAATTTTCGCCTCTGGGTGAATGTTGGCTAGTGGATGATAACTCATGAATCTTTACGGACAATACTTGCAGTCATGGAACCTTCGCAGACTAAACTGTTGCCAACATAAGCTCTTCCATACATCTTTGCGATTCCTCTTTTAATAGGTGCGATAAGATCGCATTGAATAACAAGCGTATCACCAGGTAGGACCATCTTTCTAAATCTGAAATTCTCGATACCTAAAAAGTATGTCCAGTAATTTTCGGGATCGGGTACGGTATTTAATACCAGGATGCCTCCCGTTTGAACCATAGCTTCCACTTGCATTACGCCAGGCATTACCGGGTTTCCTGGGAAATGACCTTGAAAGTAAGGTTCGTTATAGGTTACGTTTTTTACGCAGGCTACCGTTTCACTATCCAGATAAATTACTTTATCGATAAGCAGGAAAGGATAGCGATGGGGTAGCGTGCCTGTGATCTTATTAATATCCATCACTGGAGGAAGGCTTGGATTATATTTCGGACTGCCTTTTTTGTCGTCCTCCTGCATTAATTTCTTCAACTTCCGGGCAAAAGCAACATTAGCCGCATGCCCCGGACGGGCTGCAAGTATTTGTGCTTTTAACGGGCGGCCTGCCAAGGCAAGGTCACCGATTATATCTAACAGTTTGTGGCGTGCCGGCTCATTGTTGTAACGGAGTTCAATATTATTTAAGATGCCTTCCTTCTTTACTTCAACTTTTGGTTTGCCAAGCATTTTGGCAATGTTTTCTAGTTCATGTGGTTCAACAACCCGATCAACAATAACAATAGCGTTATTCAGATCTCCACCTTTAATCAGGTTATTCTTATACAGCATTTCAAGCTCATGCAGAAAACAGAAGGTTCGGCAAGAGGCTATCTCTTTTTCAAATTGACGAATGTTAGTGATTGATGCATGCTGACTTCCTAATACAGGAGAGTTGTAGTCGATCATTACCGTAACCCGGTAATCATCCAATGGCAAAGCAGCTATTTCAACATTACGGGCGGCCTCGCGATAAAAAATGCTATCCTGCACTTCAAAGAAATCGCGTAAAGCATTTTGTTCTTCTGCCTCAGCTTCCTTTAATACATTAACGAATTGAATAGAGCTGCCATCCATGATGGGTGCTTCGGGGCCATCTAACTGAATAAGTACATTGTCAATTTCGAGACCTACCAAAGCGGCCAGAGTATGTTCAATGGTGCTTACACGTGCGCCACTTTGTTCAATGGTTGTACCTCGGGATACGTCAACTACGCGATCACAATCGGCATCAATTATTGGAGACCCCGGTAAATCGATTCGTTGAAATTTTATTCCATGGTTGGGCTTGGCCGGCAGAAAGGTCATATTGGTTTGCACACCCGTATGGAGCCCAACCCCCGAAAGGGTCACCGACTTCTTTATGGTTTGTTGCTTGTGGTTTAGCCTCATAGATAAAAGTGGGCAAATTTAACCTGTTAAGGCTCCATTACCAAACCGAAGCCCTCTTGTTATTGGCCTCGATCGTTAGAACTTTCGACAGGCTGTGCCGCTGTAATTTTTTTTTCGAGTTCCCGCAGACGGTCGTCTAGTTCCGGTAAACGTTTGAAAAGTGCATAGGAGCGGAAAAAGGGTTTAAGCTCGAAAGCTGGAGTCCCATTAAATTGCTTACCTTCTTCCTTTACGGGCTTTAGGATACCCGATTGAGCGCCAATTTGGGTAAAATTGGCAAGCTCGAGATGGCCAGCGATTCCTACTTGTCCGCCTATAGTTGAATTTTCTCCAATTTTAGTTGATCCGGAAATACCGGTTTGGGCTGCAATGACAGTGTTTTTACCTATTTCCACGTTGTGCGCGATCTGGATGAGATTATCTAGCTTAACTCCTTTGCGGATGATGGTAAAATCACCAAACATAGTGGCGCAATCTATCACCGTATTGGCACCAATAGTTACCTGATCTTCGATAAGAACATGACCCAGTTGAGGAATGGTTTTGTAGGAACCATCATCTTGCGGGGCAAATCCAAAGCCATCGCTACCAATTACAGCACCTGCATGGAGTACACATTGATTGCCAATACAGGTACCGGCATAAATTTTTACATTAGGATATAGAATGGTGTTATTGCCGATAATGGCATTATCACCAATAAATACATGCGGATAAATCTTTACGTTGCTACCAATTTTTACATTGTTCCCGACATAAGAGAACGCACCCCGATAGATGTTTTCTCCTTCTATTGTGTTTTGACCTATATAGGAGGGCTGTTCAACGCCTACCTTTTGAAAGGTGATGAGTTTATGGTATTCTTCTAAAAGGGCTGTAAAACTTGAGTAAGGATCATCCACTAAAATAAGCGTGGAGGAAATTTCTTTTTTTGCCTGAAAATCTTTCTTTACAATAACGGCACTTGCCTGCGTGGTATAAATAAAATGTTCGTACTTGGGATTCGAGAGAAAAGCGATTTGACCTTTTTTGGCATCCTGAATTTTGGCCAGCATATTAATTTTTCCGGCTCCGTCACCTTTCACTTCTCCGGAAAGCATGGCAGCGATTTGAGCGATGCTAAACTCCATAGATTATGGTTACTTTAAATTGAATGGTAGGTTTGAATTTTATGAATGGGCCTTTACAAAGATACATTTTTAGGCCAGCATAAATAGTTTTTTTCCACGATTTTGCTGATCGCCTTGATACTGGGTAAGTCGGAAGCGAGAGCGATATCTAAAATTTCACCCTTCTTCGTAATAATGTTAATCGACTTACCGCCCGAAACATAGGCTTCATTGCTTACCGTTCCATACGAGTACAAGTAGTTGGTATCTTTTCTTAGAATACCATACAGGTGATGAATTTCGTGTCTCACTTTTTCTACCATACTTTTTTTAATTGGATCGGTAGAGAGAACAACCTGAAATAATTCTCGCTGCAGCAGCCGATTGCATAATCCTGAAAGAATCGCATCGCTATGATTTTTCCAAATTTTCACGGCCCCCCAGATATCGTTATCATCCATTTGGCCAAAGAGATCAAGGAGCTCGGGGTTTTCATTGAAGTCCGTTATTTTCATATCCTTTATCAAGAAAACTTTTAGTGCATCGGTGGCCTGAAGATTTTCTCCGGCTTTTAGCAGGTATTGTGCACGTCTGATTATGTTCACCATCATTCGCTCCGCACTTAATGCGGTTTTATGTAAATACACTTGCCAATACATAAGCCTGCGCGAATGCAAGAAATTTTCTATGCTATAAATTCCCTTTTCTTCGACTACCAATTCATCCTGATGCACGTGAAGCATGGCTATGATTCGATCCACACCAATGTTTCCTTCTAAAACTCCGGTAAAGAAGCTGTCTCTTTTCAGGTAGTCCAGCCGATCAATGTCTAGCTGACTGCTAATTAATTGATGAAAGAACTTGCGGGAATAACTATTTCTAAAAATTTGTAAAGCCAGTGTTAACGCTCCATGAAACTGCGTGTTAAGTTGCTTCATAAAGAGATAGGAGAGGCTCTCATGTTTAACCTCTTTAAGAATTGTATTCTCCAACGCGTGTGATAATGGGCCATGGCCAATATCGTGAAGTAATATGGCGATCTGAGCTGCCTCTGCCTCGGCTTCTGAAATATGAACCCCTTTGAGTTCAAGGTTTTTCAGTACGCGGGTCATCAGGTGCATAGCGCCCAAAGCATGGTGAAACCGGGTGTGTTGCGCACCGGGATAAACCAAATCGCTTAAGCCCAACTGCTTAATATATCGCAAACGTTGAAAGTAAGGAGTCTGGATCAAGTCGTAGATCAAATCACTCTGGATAGAAATGAATCCGTAGACGGGATCATTAATGATTTTCTTTTTATTCAAATGACTGTATTAAAAGTATATAGCGTAAATTAGAAAGAATTTTCACTAAAGAGATTACATGCAAAGATATAGCATTTTATGGGCCGATGATGAGATTGATTTGTTGAAACCTCATATTTTGTTTTTACAACAACGGGGGTATGATATTACTCCGGTAAACAATGGTGCCGAAGCAATTGAACTAAGCGATTCAAAACATTTTGATCTTGTGTTTTTAGATGAACACATGCCGGGAATGTCAGGATTGGAAGCGCTTAGTCAAATTAAGAATACAAAGCCCAATCTCCCGGTGGTGATGATCACCAAGAATGAAGAGGAGCAGATTATGGAAGAGGCGATTGGCGCTAAGATTGACGATTACCTGATTAAGCCAATTAACCCCAATCAGATTCTTCTATCGATAAAAAAAATCCTGGATAACAAGCGATTGATTATTGAAAAAACCAATCTCAGTTATCAGCAGGAATTCAGGAAAATCAGTATGGCTTTTTTGGATGATATGGATCATGTGCAATGGTCGGACATTTATAAGAAGCTTGTTTTTTGGGAATTACAGATTGAAGAAGCGGATCGGGAAATGGCCGAAGTACTTGAAATGCAAAAAGTAGAAGCCAACGTAAATTTCAGTCGATTTATTAAACGTAATTATGAGAATTGGCTCAATAACCCTAAAGTAGAAAAACCGTTGTTGTCGCATCAAATAATGCGTAAGTGGGTATTTCCTGAACTAAAGACTGGTGAACCTTGCTTTTTTATTTTAATTGATAATCTGCGGTGGGATCAATGGAAAACGATTGAGCCTATATTAAGCGAATACTTTAATGTAGATAGAGAAGAATCTTACTATTCTATTCTTCCGACAACAACCGCCTACGCACGCAATGCCATTTTCTCTGGTATGATGCCTTCCGAAATGGCCAAGACTCACCCTGATTTATGGGTAGGTGAAGATGAGGACGATTCGAAGAATAATTTTGAAGATGATTTTCTGGCTAAGCAAATACGCAAGAACAATCTGAACATTAAATTTTCGTACCACAAGATCAAACGAATTGAAGAGGGGCGCGATCTTGCAGATTCCATTAATAATTTATTTCACAATGATTTAAATGTGATCGTTTACAACTTTGTCGATATGCTCTCCCATGCCCGAACCGATATGGCGATGGTACGGGAATTGGCCCCTGACGAAGCCGCGTATCGGTCTATCACCAAATCGTGGTTTGCGCATTCGCCCTTGCTCGATATTTTGAGAAAGATATCGGATAAAAAGGCGAAGGTTATTATTACCACCGATCACGGAACCATCCGCGTAAAGCGACCTTTTAAAATAATTGGTGACCGGAGTGTGAATTCTAACTTGCGCTACAAGCAGGGAAAAAATTTGGGATTTGAAGGTGATAAAGTTTTTGAAGCGGCTAAACCCGAGCGATTTTTTCTACCTAAAACGAATGTCTCTACCGCCTATGTATTTGCTACTGAAGATCAGTTTTTCGCTTACCCGAATAACTACAACTACTATGTAAATTTGTACAAGGATACTTTCCAGCATGGAGGTGTCAGTTTAGAGGAAATGATCATTCCTTTTATTTTATTATCTTCGAAGAATGCCTGAAACGTGGACTAGGTTAGCTACCGATGCCATAACCTTGGATCAATTGCCAGGTGCGGCAAAGGAATTATTGAAACAGGGTGCCGACTTTACTACATGGCTTTTTTATGGTGAAATGGGTAGTGGTAAAACAACGTTGATAAAATATTTGGTGAAGGAACTTGGTTTAAACATGCTGGTGACAAGTCCTACCTTTTCGATTGTAAATGAATATAGTGAGATGGGTAAGAATTCGGTTTATCACTTTGATCTTTATCGATTGAAGAATGATGTAGAGGCTTTAGATATTGGCTTTGACGAATATTTATCATCGGGCAACTTATGTTTGATTGAATGGCCTGAGAAAGTTGAGTCATTACTTCCCACTCATTTTTTTGGTGTTAAGATTCAACATCGGGATGCGATAAGCAGAGAAATATATTTTCGGAGACATGACGGAAAAGAAACGAACAGGATTTGAAGCATTGGCTAAATCCAGCCTATATCCACAAGAGGAAAGGCTCAAAGTAAAAAAAGGAAAATACTCTTTTTTAATAGGGTTACCGCGCGAAACTTCGCTTCAGGAAAACAGAATCAGTCTTACTCCGGATGCTGTGGCCCTGTTAGTAAACAATGGTCATGAAGTTTTAGTAGAGACCAAGGCTGGCGAGGGATCAAAGTTTTCGGACAAGCAATACAGCGAGGCTGGCGCACAAATTGCCTATGCCGTAGAAGAGGTTTATAAGGCGAATATTATTTTAAAGATTGAACCCCCCACCCTGGAGGAGTTGGAATATTTTCGACCAGGCCAAACGTTAATTTCGGCTTTGCAAATGGGTCACTTAAAACAGGAATGTATAAACGCCTTGTTGAAGAAACGCGTTACGGCACTGGCCTATGAATTTATTGAAGACAAAGTAGGCGGAATGCCTATTGTACGTGCCATGAGCGAGATTGCAGGAAGTACCGTCATGTTAATTGCAGCCGAGTATCTGAGCACGGTAAACAAAGGCAAGGGAATCATTTTAGGTGGAATAACCGGAGTGCCACCTACCAAAGTAGTAATTATAGGAGCGGGTACAGTAGCCGAATACGCAGCCCGGGCAGCCCTTAGTCTGGGAGCAGAGATACAGGTCTTTGATAATCATCTCTATAAATTAAGACGAATAAAACATACCCTTGGTAATCAGTTTTATACTTCTACGATTGATACTATTACGCTTAGCGAATCTCTGAAAAATGCGGATGTGGTTATAGGTGCCCTTCGTGCGGAAAAAGGTAAAGCCCGCCATGTAGTGTCTGAAGAGATGGTAAAAAACATGCGGCCCG
>JAGPBO010000146.1 GCA_018063305.1 Cyclobacteriaceae bacterium | reverse complement strand
TCTTAACTCCCGAAGCGCTAATGCCTCAGCGGTTGCTACTACCGAAGGCTTCATCGCTATCCGATTCATCGTCTTCCGCTTTAGGCAGGCTAAACATGCTACTCAGCAAATCCTTAAACTGCAGGCCCGAGATAAGGTTGTGCTTGCTAATTAAACTAAACTCAGCCAGACCGTGCAAAGCAAACTCCATAAAAAATAACTTCATGTTGCTATCTACACCTTTATGAAAGTCATTGACCAGGTCAAGCAATCCGGGAACTGCTTTCAGTGATTTTTCATAGTCCACATTGGACATATCATTTAATAAGTCCGTTGTGTTTCCATCGCCAAACCAGTTACTGATTTTTTTATAGGGGCTTTTATCTTTTTGCTTTCTGAATTTTTCGGGATCGGGAAAATAATTCACAAACTGGGTACGAATAGCTTTGCCCACCAAATTATTAGCAACTATGCCGGGTCCTTCCTGCTGGCCCTCATAAACCAATTCAACTTTGCCGGTTACGGAAGGCACTACACCACCAAAATCAGAAATTCGAACAACGGTGGTTTTCTCATTATTGATTAAAACTCTTCGTTCTGCTGTTGCCAATAAATTTTCGTATGCCGAAATAGTTAAGCGGGCTGATACGCCACTCTTGGTGTCAACAAACTCACTCTTTCGAGCTTCAAAAGCAATTTGCTCTATCAGGTCTTTGGCAATTTCCGGCACCGTGATTCGATTCGTTTGTTCCGTACGGATGAAGGCTTCTTGTTGAGTTATTTTTTTACTCACATCCATCGACTTTGGATAATGCGTAATGATCTGACTATCGATGCGGTCTTTCAGCGGAGTTACAATACTTCCCCGGTTCGTATAATCTTCTGGGTTGGCCGTAAATACAAACTGAATGTCTAACGGGAGTCTTATTTTAAAACCACGGATTTGAATATCTCCTTCCTGCAAAATGTTAAACAGGGCTACTTGTATACGCGCTTGCAAGTCTGGCAATTCATTAATGACAAATAAACACCGGTGTGATCTTGGGATAAGCCCGAAATGAATGACACGATCATCCGAATAGGGTAATTTAAGCGAAGCCGCTTTGATGGGATCTACATCGCCAATCAAATCGGCAATGGATACATCGGGTGTGGCTAATTTTTCTGAATAGCGTTCGTTGCGATGAAGCCATGTAACAGGCGTTTCATCACCCAGTTCCTGAATTTTATCTTTGCCGTACCGGGAAATCGGATGCAGCGGATCATCATTGAGTTCAGATCCTTCTATAACCGGAATGTATTCATCCAGCAGATTAATCATTAAACGGGCCAAGCGAGTTTTTGCCTGGCCTCTCAATCCCAAAAGGTTAACATCATGCCCTGCTAAAATAGCACGTTCCAATTCCGGAATTACAGTTTCTTCATAACCCCAGATTCCTTCAAAGACATTTTCTTTTTTTGAAAGTTTAGCAATCAGGTTTTCGCGTAGCTCTTCTTTGATCGATTTAAACTTGTAGCCGGCACCTTTAAGTTGAGCGAGAGTTCTTATTTCTTTGTACTTCATTTCGTTATTTATAAATTCTTAGTTCTGTTTTTCTTAAAGTCTTCAAACACAAGATTTCCCAACCCTTGTAAGCTGCTGTAATACGCCTGGCCGTTGTTGGCTTTTGTAAATTCGCGAACAAATGCTTTTAGGTACGGATCGGTGGCAATCATAAAGGTGGTAACCGGTATTTTAATTTTTCTTAGTTGCGTGGCCAGATCAAGTGTTTTATTGAGAATTTTATGATCGAGCCCAAAACTATTCTTATAATATTTTATTCCCTGTTTAATACACGTAGGCTTTCCATCGGTGATCATAAAGATCTGTTTGTTGGTATTTTTTCTTCTCCTCAGAATATCCATAGCCAATTCCAGACCAGCTACGGTGTTGGTATGATAAGGCCCTACTTGCAAATAGGGCAAGTCTTTTATTTCGATTTGCCAGGCATCGTCTCCAAAGACAAGAATGTCTAGTGTGTCTTTAGGATATTTCTTAGTAATCAGTTCGGCAAGTGCCATGGCCACTTTTTTGGCTGGTGTGATGCGGTCTTCTCCATAAAGAATCATGGAGTGACTGATGTCTATCATCAGCACCGTGGAGGTTTGTGTTTTGAATTCGCTTTCGATCACTTCCAAATCTTCTTCGGTCATAAAGAAGTCATCTAAGCCATGATTGATCTGCGCGTTTCGCAACGAATCAGTCATAGAGATTTGCTCGAGCGTATCGCCAAATTCGTAATCGCGCCTGTCGGTGGTAGGCTCATCGCCACGACCATTGTGATTTGTTTTGTGTTCGCCTGTTTTTGTTTTTTTTAGCTTTCCAAAGATTTCTTCTAATGCAGATTGTCTGAGATTTTGTTCGCCCTTGGCTTTAAGTTTAAATTCGCCATTGGGTCCATCGTCTGTGATGAACCCGTTTTTCTTTAAATCTTCTATAAAGTCACCAATACCATATTGATCGTTGGATAACTTATATTGTTTATCTACTTCGGTAAGCCATTGCAGGGCTTCGGAAACATTGCCAGCCGTTATCAGAATGAGCTCCATGAAGATTTTAAGCAATCGCTCAAAATCACTTTTCTCGCTATCGGGAGGAGGTGTGTACTTAGAAAATCGATAACCTGCCATCATTTCAATTATAAAGTATCTACTCTAACCGTTAAAACCAGGTTTCTGTTTCCAAAATACAATTGATTTTTAGATTAAGGCTAAATAACTTTAGTTTAACGAACTTTGTATAGCATAGGCTCGTTTTAGGGCTTAAATCAGTTGAGTGGTTCTGCGCAGGCAATAACAAACTAAAAATGAAAAAAGTGACTATTTTGATAATTACGGTTGGTCTGTTTTGTACAGCCTGCTCGTCTTATACGTGCCCTACGTATTCAAATAAAAGCCAAACAGGTAAAGGACAAGTTACCGAAGTTAAATCCTAAACCTATTTAGGAGTTTTAAGCTCCATGGTGCCATAGATGTAATCCCACAGGGGCGAGGAAACGCCAAACACGACATCACCATCTTTATAATGATGTACGCTATGGTTTACCCAAAGAGCTTTGAAGAAGTTTTTGGGAGGGGCATAGGCATGCACCATGTAATGCACCGCCAGGTAAGAAGCATAGCCTACCAGAAATCCAGGTAAAAAGGCAAAGACAAAGTCACCCATAATTACTTTGAAAAGTAAGAGTAGAACGGTGGCAATCGTGATACTCAATAAGGGAGGCATGGCAAGCCTATCCTTATCTTTTGGAAATTCGTGGTGGACTCCGTGGATAGTATACTGGAGTTTTTTTCTAACGTCATTATACACCTTCATGTGAAATACATAGCGATGCATAGCATACTCTACCCAGGTAAATGTGATAAAGCCAGACAGGAATAGGAGAATAGTGACAAGCGGAGTAAGACTGGTGTTTTCAATATTCCAATACAAAAGGCCTAGCGTGTAACAAGCAAAAATGATTAATGGAATAGATATATGCGTGCGACTGAGTTTTTCTAAGATAGGGTTACGGAATAGTTGCTTTGTACCCTTGTTGTGGGGTTTTACCTCGGCATTCATAATTTCTTAATTTTATTACAAATTTAAGATTATAATAAGAGTTTAGAAACCAGCAGATCGTTAATTGGCTGTTTCTGCGGATCGATTAACGCGTGCTTTCTTTAAGACTTTTTGGTAGTACTGCTCGTATAGCGGCAAGATGTTGGTAATATCAAACTCTTTTGCCCGCGCCAATGCATTTTCTTTAAACCTTGGCAAATTACCCTTATCAAGAACAAATAAGGAATTACGGGTCATGTCTTCCACATCACCAATGTTGCTCATAAATCCGGTAACTCCTTGAATCATTAATTCAGGTAAGCCACCCGTATTCGTTGAAATCACCGGCACTTCACAGGCCATCGCTTCAAGGGCTGCTAATCCAAAACTTTCTTTTTCCGAAGGCATCAGAAAAAGATCCGCAACCGATAATACCTCTTCAACGGCCTCTTGCTTTCCTAAAAAACGAACCGCATCATTAATGCCCATCTCACGAGCCATCGCTTCGGCTCCGCTGCGTTCAGGACCATCCCCAATCATCAAAAGCTTAGACGGAATTTCTTTATGGATATTATTGAAAACGGCCATCACATCGCCCACGCGTTTTACTTTGCGAAAGTTGGAGGTGTGAACAATGAGTGATTCGCCCTGCGGACAAATTGCTTTTTTGAAATGATCTTTCTTTTGCTTTTTAAATTTTTCGAGGTCGATGAAGTTGGGGATAACTTCGATTTCGCGCGTAATTTTAAATGAATGATATGTTTCTCTTTTTAGATCCTCTGAAACAGAGGTTACACCATCCGATTCGTTAATACTAAAAGTTACGACAGGTTCGTAAGAAGCATCTTTGCCCACCAGCGTGATGTCCGTTCCATGAAGAGTTGTAACTACGGGGATATATATGCCATGCGTCTTTAACAGAATCTGCTTGGCCATGTAAGCAGCCGATGCATGCGGAATTGCATAGTGGACATGCAATAAATCTAAATTCTCATTCATCACTACGCTAACCATTTTACTGGCCAGTGCCAACTCATAGGGGGGATATTCAAAAAGAGGATAGGACCGAAATTCAACTTCGTGATAAAAAAGATTTTCGTTAAGGAAATCTAACCGGCTGGGCTGACTATAGGTTATAAAGTGAACCTGGTGCCCTCCCTTGGCTAACGCTTTTCCTAGTTCTGTGGCAACGACACCACTACCGCCAAAGGTTGGATAACAAACAATACCTATTTTCATGCGTACACGTTAAATTTTTGGAGGTCCCAGATTTGGGATCCTATGTTAAACCCACTTTTGATCGGTTTAGTTTCGGAAATTAATTGAAAAAAGACTCTTTCCTAACCTTTTTTATACGAGTGACCTCTAAACTAATATTGACAATAATTGAAAATAGCCTTGTAAACTACCTCTTGAATACGAGGGCGAATGTTTGCATTTATAAGCTTATTGTTTGTCATATCCGGATTCACCCTATTTGATAAAAAAATGAAAACCAGATCAAACGCAGGATCTACCCAAATGCAGGTTCCCGTAAAACCGGTATGACCAAAAGTTTGATTCGATGCATAAAGGGTAGTTGGCCCTGCCCAGTCGCTGACGGTCGGTTTATCCCAACCCAAACCGCGCCTGCTGGTTTCGTATTGTTTACCAATAAAAAGCTCAATTGTTTCGGGCTTATAAAATTGCTGACCTCCGTAGCTCCCTTTTTGCAATAGCATTTGGCCAAGTTTGGCCAGGTCATTGGCGTTACTGAAAAGGCCTGCATGCCCCGCAATATTTCCATACATGGCGGCCCCTTGGTCGTGCACATAGCCTATCAACAGTTCCTTTCTAAACAATTTGTCATCTTCGGTAGGTGCAATCTGATTGATCGGAAATTTTTGTAGCGGCAGATAACCCAAGGTGTAGGCACCCAAGGGTTCATAAAGATTCTGATCGAGAAAATCTTGCATGGGCTGATTCAACATTTTTTCAGCAAGCCTTTGTAGAATGTAAAATCCCATGTCGCTATAGCGGTAATCATAAACTGTGCGGGGCGGCTTCTCACGAATTTTTGCTTTAATGATCCAGCTCCATAAGCTGTCTTTCATAACCTTGGAGGCAAAGATTCCATCGGCAACCGGAAACGGATATTCTGCGGTAGCTGCATTATTGTAATATTCCGGTAAAAGAGATCCATTCTTAACTGTTTCGGCCCAAAAAGGTAAGAAGGGCCAAAGGCCTGCCTGATGGGTTAAGATATCTTTTATAGTAAAATCTTTTTTGTTAGAAGTTTTTAATTCGGGTAAATAAACAGAAACTTTTTTGTTTATATCAATCAACCCTTTCTCATACATAAACATAACGGTTTGCAAGGTTGCCGATACTTTGGTTACCGAGGCCAGGTCGTAGATGGTTTGTTCTGTTACAGCAATCTTATTTTTGTACGTAAGCCAGCCGCTGGCGTATTCGTAAATTACTTTGCCACCTCGCGCTACTAAGATGCTGCTGCCCGGTGTAGCACCACTATCAATGGCTTCGCGGGCAATGGCATTAATTTGTTCCAGTGTTTTACTATCCATGCCAGATGCTTCGGGAAGTGAATAGGAAAAACGATTCAAAGCTATTGTTGCAAGACCTTGTCCTTCTTTGAACTCATTAGAAATGGTAAAAGGCAATGTGCCTTGGGCGGGCAAGCCACCAAAAACAATTTGTGCGGCTACTTTGGGAATCCAGTCTTCATCGGTATAACCTGCCAACACGGTTGGAAATCCTTTGAGGTATTTGATTTCTTCCGGATTTCCGAAATGACAGATAATAACTTCTTTCTTCGAGGCAAGCTTCCTGATAAAGGGAATAACATTTTGAATGAGGGATGACGAGAGCGGGAAAATCCCCACAATAATAACATCCGCATCCGCAAGATTATTTTTTAACGCCAGCGTGTCGCTAAATTGACGAAGGGAGAAATGTTTTACGTTGGCATATTTGTTGAGATATTTGGTAAACTCATTCTGTTCTTCTTTGCCAATGCTTATCGATGTAAATTTCTTCCCTTCCAGAATAGCTATGGGGATGCTTTTCTTTGAGTTACTTAATAAGGTAACGGAACCTTCGGCTAGTTGATGCTTAAGAAGTTTTGCAGAAGGTGAATTTAATCGGTCTACCAGGTTGTCGGTATTTATGGTGGGTATTTTTAGAAGCCCTGCTTTATACTTTGCCTCTAAAATTTTTCGTACGGCATCATTCAACCGGGCTGCCAGGGCATCATCTCTTCGTACTGCCCGCGAAATTTTTTTGATTGCATCTCCCAGATCATCAGGATTGATCAGCATATCGTGCCCCATTTCCAAAGCCAATTTTTCTATTTCACCATCGGGCTGGTCTCCCGCTATTTTTTGGATGTAAGGGATCTCACCAAAAATCAATCCTTTAAAATGCAAATTATTTCTAAGGATATCACTGACGTAAAGTTGGGTGATTGTGGCCCCGTCACGAGCTGGTTTAATGTGCAAATGGGAGGTTAGAATTCCATCAACGCCCGCATTCGATAATGCTTGAAACACCGAGAGACCTACCGAATCGATAGGATTTAAATTCAAAAATTGAGAAGTGTCTTTGTTAATAACCTGTTGCGTATGGATTACGATCGGTAAATGTTTGGCGCATGTCAGCGTTCCGCCAATTTGTAATCCCTTTGTAAAGAAGATAGCTCGTTCAGAGGCTCGTAAAGATTGATCACTAAAGTAACGAAGTGCGTTTGGGTAATCGTTTGCCGGCAAATCGAAATCTGCATTAGGAGCAAAATTGATGTGAATACCCAGCGTACTCATCTGTTGCGCAATTTCTTTTCCTGTTTCAAAAGCAAGATCCGCGGAAGCGGCACCCATTAATAATGGTTTTTGAAATTGCATAACACTGTCCAGCGATTGCCCCAGGCCCCATTCGGCATTGATGCCCACCAGCAGGGGTACAAAAGATTCTTGCTGTAGTTTATTTATCAAATTGGCGTGACTCTTTGGGCCACCGTGCGTTATGAGTATGCCGCCCGGACGGTACGATCGAACCAAGTCAGAAAGTTCCTCCAACGATTCCGCAGAGGCATATGCATCGGCCGAAATCATGAACAACTGACCAATTTTTTCCTGGGTATTTAACGTTTGAAAAACACTATCGATCCAATGCTTTTTCTGGTCTTGTGCCTGAAGGGTTAACAGAGTGAGAATGAAGAGAATACTAAAGAATACTTTTTTCAACATCCGGCCATTCGATTTTCGTAATTTTACCATTCTTGCCATATCGTTACGTATTATAAACGATTGATCAAGGGTTATTCAGATGCGAAACTACATTTAGAATAAAAGAAATACTATGAAGATTTTATCCTTATTCACGAAAGCACCCCAGCATCAGCGGTTTAAATACAATCCGCGGTTCTACGATCCCGCTAAGGAGGAGTTAAAAGAACGTGAAGACCGTATTAAATCTGAAATGGAGCGCGAACGGGGGCAGGTGCGGCAAGATTCAAGTGAGTACCGATCGCGCATCGCGGGTTCCTTTCATGCAGCCAGAAAAAGAAGTAAACCCGGATCGGATACCAGTGCTACGGTAATTCGATTGAGCATCTTGTTATTTCTTACGGTACTTATCGTAGCTTATCTGGAGTGGGGTCGGGATGCGTTTTATTTACTTTTTCTGTTTGTTCCTTTTTATTTCTACCTCAAGTTTAAACGGAAATAGATTTCTCATCTTCTTTCATGCCCGATATTATTCATCTTCTTCCGGATTCTATTGCTAACCAGATTGCGGCCGGTGAGGTAGTACAGCGACCGGCTTCGGCCGTCAAAGAACTGATGGAAAATGCCTTGGATGCCGGAGCGACTTCTATAAAGTTATTTGTTAAAGAAGCAGGCAAAACATTGATTCAGGTTGTTGACAATGGATCGGGCATGAGTGAAACCGATGCGCGCATGAGCCTGGAGCGGCATGCCACCTCTAAAATAAAAACAGCCGAAGATTTATTTAAACTTCGCACCATGGGCTTTCGGGGCGAAGCCCTCGCATCGATTGCAGCTGTATCGCAATTTGAACTGAAGACCCGGCAGGCGCACTCGGATCTAGGAACACAGTTACTGGTTGATGCCTCGGAAGTAAAAAGTCAGGGGCCGGTGGCTTGCGAAAAGGGAACGAGCATCAGTGTAAAAAATTTATTTTTCAATATTCCTGCGCGCAGAAATTTTCTAAAATCCAATGCAGTAGAAATGCGCCACATTCTGGAAGAATTTCACAGGCTGGCACTAGCTCGTCCCGAAATTGCTTTTAGTATTCAGCATGATGATGAATTAATTTATGATTTGCCCCCGGCTAAACTTAGTCAGCGGGTGGTTTCCTTATTCGGAAAATCATTTCAAGGGCAGTTAGCACCTTGTCAGGAAGAAACTACGTTGGTAAAAATTACCGGATACATTGGCAGGCCCGAGTCGGCCCGGAAAACACGAGGCGAGCAATTCATCTTTGTTAATCACCGATATATCCGCAACAATTATCTTAATCACGCTATTACAAGTGCTTTTGAAGGCTTACTGGCCGAGGGAAATTTTCCTTTCTATGTACTCTTTCTGGAAATAGACCCAAGGCACATCGATGTAAATGTTCATCCTACCAAAACAGAAATAAAATTTGATGATGAACGCGCCATATATGGAGTAGTATGGGCCGCTGTAAAACAAGCACTTGGCGCTCACAACCTGACCCCGGCTATAGATTTTCACGCTGATATAAATATTGTGGGCAAGCTTTCGCAGAGCCTAACAAAAGAACAGTACATGGATGAGCAATTTTCTACCGCCCTTCATCGGTCGAATTTGCAAAATTGGGAGAAGGCATTTGAAAATCCATCACCGCAATCGCGCTTGTTTCAAAGTCCGGAGCAGGAAGGTAAGGTATTACGATTTGAAAGCGCACTCAATCAATCGACTA
>JAGPBO010000329.1 GCA_018063305.1 Cyclobacteriaceae bacterium | reverse complement strand
TGGACTGGTACCTCAATGGAGGCGATGTCACACTAAAGAACTTCGGCGTTTCTTCATATCGTGATTTCAAACCTGAATACAAGGATTTCTTCAACCGTACCCGCTTATATTTTGAAAACGGCCCTTACATCTTTGTCCATGCGGGCATCAATTTTGCCCCGGATGATCTTTTCGAAGACCGGGAGGCCTTGATGTGGATCAGGTATTTTACTGTCGACAAGCGAAAACTTGGTGATCGTAAAATCATTCACGGCCATACCCCCAGGCCGCTTGAGGAAGTAGTAAATCCGGAGCGGGATGACGTATACAATCTGGATGCTGGCTGCGTATACAAGGATCGTCCGGGACATGGTTACCTGGTGGCGCTTAATCTGACAGATGGGGAGTGGGTGGCGGTGAGGAATTGTGAGTGATAGGCGATAGCTGACTAACACCTTAAAAAATATGTAAATTGGGCTTGTAAACCCATTCTTTTATGAAACTCCTCGTAATACTTGTTCTAATTTGCTTTTGCGGAGTTATTAAAAGCCAGAATTCCATTTTAGATAATTTTCCCACTAAAGAGGGGTTGATTGTTTATACTGAAATCGTTGAGGTAGATTCAACACTTAAAGCAGTAGACCTGTATTTGAATGCTAAAAATTGGATAGTCGAGGCATTCAAATCAAGCCAAGCTGTTATAGAAATAGACGAGAAAGAAGCTCGAGTGATCGCGATCAAAGCCTATATTCAGAAGCATGTAAGCTATGTGTCCCCCAAAATTTGGTTTACCTTAAAAATTGAGATGAAAGATGGTCGCTATAGGTATACTTTGTCAAATACAAAGGTGACGTATGATGTTTCATCAGTAACTCCCATAAGCCATTATGAAAATAGCCTGGAGAGTTGGATAAATGAAACTGAAACTGCCACTTCGACAAAAAAATGGGTGATAGAAGCAAATGAAGAGTGGAGAACAACACTAAACACGCTCTGTATAGATATCGATTCTGATTTTAAAAGCATAATAAGATTTTTAGAAAAAAGTATGGAAGTAAAAAGTAATAAGGATTGGTAGTGAATGAACCGACACTTGCTCAAAGGGTAACAAAAATTCGGCACTAAATCAATTTTGCTGCCAATTTATAGATTTTCTTATTGGATTCCACAACCCTCTGCACTGGTTTAAAAAAACACTGAGTATTTTGGATGCGTAAGCAAAACATATTTTCCTGGAAACAAAAACTAAATAAATGAGGTTTTCTAAAGAAAGGATTTTGATAGTAGGTATGATAATGCTTTATACTTCATTTGGTATCTCTCAGCAAAATAGAAATATTTCTTACGAAATAGATAGTCTGGAAGCGGCATCAAAAGTCCTTCAAAAAATGCAAGATTCCATTGCATTGGTGATTGAAAAGCAAAACAAACTCATCGCGGATTTGGAGGTTGCCATGATCCAGAATAATTCGAAAATTAGTGGTTATCCTGCTGTAATTGCAGATGGATTTTGTTCAAAATGGGGCTCGAGCTATTTCCAAAAAGGTGAGAAGATAGTAGTTATTGGTTACAGCGGAGGAGAGTGGAAAGTCGTCTCTAATGATGCTGTATTCACTTTATTTGACAGGTGTGTTAGCTTCGACGATAAGACCTTAAATATTGAGGCACTAAGATCAAAGTTCATTTCTGAAGCACAGGCCATTGCCGATGAAGAGCAAAGAAAACTTGATGCTATTGAAGCCGAGAAACAAGCTCGAGCAGATTCAATGTTACGACTTGAGAGGCAGCCATTGGATGTTCAAGGCAAAACGAACTATCCGTTCCGAATAAATAAAGTTATCGTAACTGATATCAACTCAGCAGATGGAGTAGATTTTATGATAAGTGGACAGTATCTTAAAAGGGATAAAACAATTAAGTACTTATACTTTACAGTTGTCCCATACAATGCAGTTGGTGATAGGGTTCAATGTAACTTAAGAGGAAATAGTGAGTTTACTGGAAAGATAACTGGTCCCATCAAGGCAAGCTATGACAATCAAGAATGGTATTGGGAAGCCGCATGGTATAATAGTACTGTTGTTTGTTTAAAGTTAATAAAAGTAGAGGTTGAATATATGGACGGTAGCTCATACACTTATGTAAATGAGCTTTACCGGATTCTTGGAGATTTTAAGAACAAATGTGTTAACTAGGTGACAAACGGATTGTCCAGTAAAATGAGGCATTTATGCATGAGAGATCGATATCGTGAATTGATCCTTTTCGTCATTCCGAATTGTTATGTCTTCAACCTGGATGCAGGTTGCGTATAAAAGGATCATCCTGGACACGACTACCAGGTGGCACTGAATATGAAAGATGGGGAGTGGGTGGCGATGAGGAATTGTGAGTGAGGGATACTAATTTGTAGTAGTTTCTATGAGGAATACTTTGAATAATATTTTTCATTAATTTTAATTTACGAAAAAAAAGATTGAATGAGCCTACTAAATTATAATATTGGCAGACCTGATATTCCGCATAAGGTTGCAACGGTTTCTAATTTTGCAGGTTATTTTAATGTTTTTTCAAAGGATATTATTGATTTTTTGGACCCCGAAAATAAAATAAAATTAACTTCTGGAGACTTGCTTGCAGAATTTCAGATAAGAAAGCTGTATAGTAAATTTGGACCACATTTAAATATTGATGACATTATTTGGGAGAAAGTTAAAAATGCTCGTCAAACCACTACTCAAAACACAGAGAAAAGAGATTTTAATGGAAGACAAA
>JAGPBO010000145.1 GCA_018063305.1 Cyclobacteriaceae bacterium | reverse complement strand
GCGTAATCACTTCTGTATTTGTAAAAGAAGGTGAAAGTGTAAAGAAAGGTCAAGTGCTGGCGCAGATCGACAATAAGATCACGTTGCGTTCTATAGATGAAGTTAAATCAGGATTGCATTTGGCTACGACTATTTATGAGAAGCAGAAGAATTTGTGGGATCAGAAGATAGGAACCGAGGTGCAATTTCTTCAGGCTAAGAATAACAAGGAGAGTCTTGAGAAAAGATTAGCTACCCTGAATGAACAGCTAGATATGACCCGAATTAAATCACCGATTAATGGAACTGTTGAACAAGTAAATGTTAAGATCGGGCAGAATGCAGCTCCTGGCGCTCCGGCATTTAGAGTTATTAATACCAAAGATTTGAAAATTGTTGCAAGTGTTTCTGAAGCCTACGTTACTAATATTGAAAAGGGTGATAAGGTGAGCGTAAGTTTTCCTGATTTGAATAAGGAAATAGAAGCTCGTGTTACCTTTGTTGGTCGCAATATTAATCCACTATCGAGGTCATTTCCTGTAGAAATAAATTTGCCCTCTCTCCCTGATCTTCGTCCAAGTATGACAGCCGTACTTCGGGTAATTTATAAAACCGAACCGCAGGCACTATGTGTACCCATTAATGTTGTGCAGGAAATAAATGGTAAGAAGATCGTCTATGTGGCCGAAATGGATGGCCAACAATTGGTAGCTCGAAGAAAGGAAATTGAAGTTGGAGGTGTGTTTGATAATTTGGCTGAAGTAAAAAGCGGCCTTAAAACGGGTGACAAAGTAATCACTGTTGGTTATCAGGGATTAAATGACGGAGAGTTTGTTAAGATATAATATTTGGAGCTAAAGAGATTTGTAATTACCAGCTCTAATTAATCACTAACTATTGTTATGCAAGACATTGAAAAAGAATTCAAACCGACCAGTTGGTCCATTGATAATAAAGTAAGCATTTATGTAGGTACCATTATTATCTGCTTGGCGGGTATTCTCACCTATATTGGATTACCTAAGGAAAATTTTCCTGAGGTTGTCTTTCCACAAATTTTTATTGCCACCATTTACCCAGGGGCAGCACCGGCAGATATTGAAAACCTGATTACTAAGGAGATTGAGAAGGAGATAAAATCTATCTCAGGGGTAAAGAAGATTAAGAGTAATTCTGTTCAGAGTTTTTCCAATGTAATTGTGGAGTTTGAAACAGATATTGATGTGGATAAGGCGAAGCAAGAAGTAAAGGATGCCGTTGACCGAGCAAAACCTAATCTTCCCAGTGACTTGCCAGACGACCCAATTGTTCGAGAGATTGATATTTCAGAAGTTCCTATTATGAACGTCAATCTCTCAGGAGATTATGATCTTCAAACACTTAAGAAGTATGCCGATCAAATGCAGGATGCTATTGAAAGCATTCGTGAAATAAGGCGTGTGGATATTATAGGTGCCCTTACTCGCGAAATACAGATCAACATTGATATGTTTAAACTTGCTGCTGCAGGGGTAAGCTTAGATGATATTTCTATGGCTGTGAGCGGAGAGAACGTGATCATTCCGGGTGGCCAGATTTCAGTAGATGGTATGAAGCGGTCGCTAACTGTGAATGGGGAATTTACGTCAGCCTCACAAATCGCTAATATTGTAATAGGCTCAACGATGGGTGGTAAAATCTATTTGAAAGATATTGCTCAAGTAGTTGATTCACACAAAGAGCAGGAAAGCTTTGCCCGGTTAGATGGGAAAAATGTAATCACGCTAAACGTAATTAAACGAAGTGGCGAGAACTTGATTATTGCATCTGATGAAATCAATAAGATTGTAGCGCAGTATCAAGCCGATGTTTTACCACCGGGTGTAAACGTAACGATCACGGCCGATCAATCGGACAATACAAGAATTACGTTGCATGATTTGATCAACACCATCATTATTGGTTTTATTCTGGTAACCATAATCCTCATGTTTTTCATGGGTGTTACCAATGCAATCTTTGTTGGCCTGTCTGTGCCGATTTCAAGTTTTATAGCCTTCCTGGTATTTCCCTCGCTTGGATTTACACTCAATATGATGACGTTGTTTTCCTTCTTACTGGCACTCGGTATTGTCGTGGACGATGCCATTGTGGTAATTGAAAATACGCACCGAGTGTTTGACAATGGCAAGGTGCCAATTCGCAAAGCTGCAAAGATTGCAGCAGGCGAAGTATTTTTGCCTGTGCTTTCTGGTACGTTGGTCGTACTTGCTCCCTTTGTTCCGCTGGCATTTTGGCCAGGGGTTATTGGAAAGTTTATGTTCTTTCTTCCGGTTACGTTAATTGTAACCTTACTCGCATCGCTAATTGTAGCCTATATAATGAATCCGGTATTTGCAGCAGACTTTATGACTGTGCATGATCACGATCATGAGAAATCTAAATTCTCGAAAGGATTTAAAGTAACGGCTATTGTATTTGGTTCGCTTGCGCTGATGGCTTATGTAACAGGCATTTTCGGATTGGGTAATTTTACTGTTTTTCTTTTTGCAGTATATGCACTGTATCACTTTTATCTTTCAAGAGTAATCTCATCATTTCAAACCGTTGGCTGGCCGCGGGTTCAGGAGGGATATAAGAAAATGGTTAGCTGGTGCCTGGAGGGTAAACGTCCGGTTATGGTATTGCTTAGTGTAGTGGCTCTTTTCTTCTTCTCAATCTGGTTCACCAGTGTGCGCAAACCACCCGTTGTATTTTTCCCGAGTGGTGATCCAAATTTTATTTTTGCATTCGTTCGTATGCCAATTGGAACCGATCAGCGCGTGACTGATTCGGTAACCCGTGTTGTGGAGAAACGCGTTACCGAAGTAGTGGGCAAGGATAATAAGATTGTTAAATCCATTATCTCTAATGTGGCTGTTGGTGCTTCTGAAGATCCTTTTGCAGCGACTAATGCACAACCTCATTTAGGTAAAGTAAGTGTTGCTTTTGTAACTTTTGCTGACCGCGATGGGCAATCGACTAAAGATTATTTAGCTAAGATTCGTGAAGCTGTAAAAGGCCTTAAAGGAGCCGAGGTTTCAGTAAATCAAGAAGCTAACGGCCCGCCAACAGGGAAGCCTGTAAATATTGAAGTAGCAGCCGAAAACTTTGATGATCTGGTTGCAACAGCAAGTCGTGTAAAGCGCTATTTGGATTCACTTCAGGTTCCTGGTGTGGAAGAGTTGAAATCAGATTTTCAGAGTGATAAGCCCGAAATTGTAGTTAAGATTGATCGTGAAAAAGCAAATCGCGAAGGTATTTCTACGGCACAGATTGGTATGGCTTTGAACACCGCCATCAATGGTCGTGAAATTTCGAAGTTTAGAGATGCCAATGACGATTACGATATTACGCTTCAAGTAAATGAATTGCAACGAAACGATATTAATACGCTTATGAACTTGCCATTAACGTATCGCGATATGGCAAGTGGCGGTCAGGTTAGGCAAGTACCCATGTCGGCCATTGCTAAAATTGAATATGCAAATAGCTTTGCTGGAATTAATCGGATTGATCAGAAACGCGTTATCACTATTTCTTCCAACGTATTAGGCGATGCCAATCCAAACGAAGTGGTAGCTGCCATTCAAGATAAGCTTAGAGATTTTAGTACGCCAGATGGAGTAACTATTAAAATGACTGGTGAGCAGGAAGATCAGGCCGAAACAGGCGCGTTTCTTGGTGTAGCCGCTATGGTTGCAGTTGGATTAATTTTTATGATTCTCGTTACGCAATTTAATTCTACCAGCAAGCCGATAATCATTTTGTCGGAGATTATATTCAGTGTAATTGGTGTGTTGTTGGGATTCTCAATTTTTAAGATGGAGATTTCAATTGTTATGTCGGGCGTTGGTCTTATGGCGTTGGCAGGTATTGTAGTTCGTAACGGAATCTTGCTTGTTGAATTCACCGATCTATTGATTTCGCAAGGAGTAGAATTGAAAGAGGCGATTATTGAAGCGGCAAAAACCCGCATGACTCCGGTATTGCTAACAGCCATGGCCGCAACCTTGGGCTTAATCCCTCTTGCTGTAGGGTTCAATATTGATTTTATCTCGCTATTCACAGAGTTCAATCCTCATATTTTCTTTGGTGGCGATAACGTGGCTTTCTGGGGACCTCTTTCATGGACCATGATTTTCGGGTTGATTTTTGGAACGTTCTTAACACTGTTCTTAGTGCCTGTTATGTATTTAATGACAGCTCGTTTGAAAGCCCGAATCTTTAAAAAGAAAAAGCAGGAGCCAGTTTTAGACAGAATTGCTGCTCATTAAAAACCGGTTACAATATATTGAATCATCCTGCGTCTAACAGGATGATTCTTTTTTCACAGTATGCGATATAGACTTATGACCGCTTTTATTTTCATCATTGCTTTCCTTCTCATAGACATCTATGTGTTTCAGGCTGTTTTGATTGTCAGTAAGCCATGGATTCCGCTGTGGAAAAATGTTGCCCGCTATGCCTTTTGGATTCCTACTATCTTTTGTATTGCTGCCTTACTGTGGTGGATGGCTGCTGATCCGTATAAAGTAGGAGCCGGGTTGCGTAACTGGATACTTACAGCTCTTTTTGCTACCTATTTTTCTAAGTTGTTTGGGGTATTCTTTTTGTTGATTGATGATTTTCAACGTCTCGTTAGGTGGATTGCTCAACTATTTTCTAAGAACGAATTAAATCCAATAGCGGGTGAAATAATTTCGAGATCACAGTTTTTATCTCAAACTGCGTTAATAGCCAGTGCTATTCCATTTGACGCTATGGCGTATGGAATAATTTCAGGGGCACACGACTACCGGATAAAAAGAGTTACTGTGAAACTACTGAATCTTCCAGCCGCCTTTGATGGGATTCGTATTGCCCAGCTATCCGACATTCATAGTGGAAGTTTCTTTAATAAGACGGCCGTAAAAGGCGGGGTGGAGATGTTAATGCGGGAAAATCCAGATTTGATTTTCTTCACCGGTGATCTGGTAAACAATGAGGCAAGTGAAGTAAATGAATACATTGACATATTTAATAAATTGAAGGCACCGTTAGGAGTTTATTCCATTACAGGAAATCATGACTATGGTGATTATAAAAATTGGAGGACTGAAGGAGAGAAGAAGCAAAATTTTAAAGACTTGATAGAGGCCCATCGTTTGCTCGGCTTTGATTTATTAATGAATGAAAATCGATTCATTAAAGTGGATGGAGCCAAGTTAGCGGTACTAGGTATTGAAAATTGGGGCGCAGGTCGGTTTGCTAAATATGGTAAATTGGATTTAGCCTATGCAGGTTCTGAGGAGGCACCTGTAAAATTATTATTATCACACGACCCTAGTCATTGGGATGCTCAGGTGCGCAAAAATTATAAAGACATTGACATTTCATTTGCCGGGCATACTCACGGATTTCAATTTGGCGTGGAAGTAGGTGATTTCAAATGGAGTCCATCGCAATACGCTTACAAACAATGGGCTGGATTATATACAGAGGGCAATCAACATTTATACGTTAATCGGGGGTTTGGTTATTTAGGTTATCCGGGTAGGATAGGGATGCCCCCTGAACTTACGATTATGGAATTGAAGAAGGCATAGTTTTACAGAGATTCACCAAACAATGGTTCGTGCTCGCGAATTAATGAACAATAATTTTACTTCTTAACAATCCACCGATTCAAAGTATTGTCAGGCGATACAACTATGATTTTGTAAAACCCAGTATAAGATTCGGGTAACGTGAAGGTGTATTTTCCTGAACTTATCTCGGCCTTGCCCATCGACTTATACCTATCCGCTTTTCCTTCTTTGAAGTTGTTGGTTGTGCTTACTTTAATTTCAACCATTCCCTTATCTTTCATGGCATTCCAGGTAAGCGTTGCTTTCTTTCCTTCCTTGGCTGCGGTTAAATTGCTGATGGATACATCTCCTAAAAATGAAGTTCCATCAAATTCTTCGCGTATTGATTGAGGCATTTCTAGCTTCATGAAGCTAAGTACAGAAGGAGCGATGTCTACCGTGGCAGCGTTTTTGAAATGAGTGTTCAACGCTTTTGCATTAGTAACGATCCATGTAGTTCGTTCCCGCTCACTTTGGCCACCATGGCCTTTACCCGTGGCCGCATCACGACCATGATCGGTGGTGATCACGATCATCCATTCTTCCCCAAATTTTTCTTCACGTTCTTTAATGGCATTCCAGATTCGTCCTACTTGTGCGTCTGCTTTTTTTATCGCCTCTGTAAACTGAGGACTATCACCAAACATATGGCCCATGTCATCGGTAAACTCTAAATAGACCCACGAAAGATCAGGTGCTTGCTCGGTAATATGTGTTGCAGCTTCTTTAGAGATCAACTCGTCAATGTTAAACATGTACGTACGATCTTTGGTGTGTGGAATTTTTAAAGTATCTAATTCCAATCCATCGTACGCATAATCGAATTTAAAATTTCCGGCAGAAGGTAATCCTTCACCTACTAATTTAGTCCGATTGTCTGTCCATGAAGAGTATATCGCTGTTTGAATTTTTGAGTTAACCGATTTCGCAATTCTGAATACGTTCCAATAATTGTAATTGGGTTGCTTGATGTTATTGTCCCACACGTTGTGCTTATTAGCCCAGGTGCCGGTAATCACATTTGCATAGCCAACAGCTGAGATAGTAGGAGACTGGCTGTAGCCACCCTTTTTCCCGCCTTGATAGGATCGGGTGTATCCACCTTGCGATGCAATTTCATCTAACACGGGCGTGTTTACTTTCTCAACTACATCGGCAGGAATGCCATCGAGAATTATAATAACCGCTTTACGCTGTGCATAGGTATTGAAGAACACACAGGTGAGGAAGATGGGTATTAAAAATCGTATTTTCATTTATAATCTATTGATGTTTAAAAAGCTACGCAGGCTTCATCATGCGCATATGGTTAGGTAACATATCTTGTTGGAGTTTTTCCAGTAATCTTTTTAAACGTTCGATTGAAGTGTGATAAGTTGGCAAACCCCGTTTCAAAACAAATCTCCTGAATACTTTTTTCTTTTTCGATTAACATCTTGCAAGCATTACTCACGCGAACCTCATTAAGAAAGTTTGTATAGGTTTTTCCTGTGCGCACTTTAAAGTATCTGCAGAAAGCCTCCGGAGATAGATTTGCTACATCAGCCACTTCTTTTATTTTAACTTTTCGAGAACTTTGGGCCAGTGTGAATTGAAGAATATCGTTCATCCGTTTTCCTTCCGTTGCACCTAAACGAACTCTTGAATTAATGTCAGACAACGGTTTTAAATCGACTGATTCGCTCAGACTTTTAAGCAATTGAATAAAGGAAAGCAATCGCTCTATACCCTTGGCTTTAACCAGACCTTGGATTATTTTGGTAAGAAATAAATTAGTAGGACCTGTAAGCCTATAGCCAACACCAGCATTCATTATAAAATGTCTGATCGTCCTTAACTCATCCAGTAACCAAAAATTTTCGCCTACATATTTCTCATCAAAATAAAGTGAAACACTCTGTACACGATAATTGCTTTGGGCCTTAATCTCATCACTTCTAAATACGTGAGGTTGATTGCTTCCAATCAGAAATAAATCGCCTGCCGAAAAGCGACCGACATAATCACCGGCTATAAGCGTTCCGGCTCCTTTTTGAATAAGCATGATTTGAGTTTCCGGATGCTGATGCAACTTGTCATAGAATCTTTCCGCCCGATCAATTTGAATTCTAAAAGCTTCGGTTGATGTTTTCGGAACCTGAAAGGGAATGACTTTCATCTATACACTAATTTTGATTAGATTATTTAGTAAAGTAATTAAAATTAGTCAAAATAACACCATTTTTCATTATTTGATGAATAAAGTTTGCTTTCAATTGGTTGTACTTTTGATGTAATAAAAAAAATTAAAACCAACCTATTATGTCAATTCAATGGAAAGGCGTTTTCCCGGCTCTTACAACAAAGTTTACAGCCGATGATAAACTTGATTTTACACTCTTCGATAAAAATTTAAAAGCCCAGTTAGATGCGGGGGTCGAAGGAGTAATTCTGGGGGGCACCTTGGGTGAAGCCAGTGTGTTAAGTAATGAAGAAAAGTTTGACCTGGTTAAACATACTGTTGATAAAGTGGCAGGCAAAGTTCCTGTGGTAATGAATATTGCAGAAGGCAGTACCCGGGAAGCCGTTAAGCTGGCAGCCGAAGCTGAAAAGTGTGGTGCTAAAGGATTGATGATGTTACCACCCATGCGCTATAAGTCAGATCATCGTGAGACTGTTGCTTTTTATAAAGCAGTAGCAGAAACAAGTAGCTTACCCATTATGGTTTATAATAACCCGGTTGATTATAAAATTGAGATTACGCTAGATATGTTTGCCGAACTGGCAGAAAATAAAAACATACAAGCGGTTAAGGAATCTACCCGCGATGTTTCGAATGTGACCCGAATGATCAATAAATTTGGTGATCGTTTTAAAATTCTTTGTGGTGTTGATACCATTGCCATGGAAGAATTGATGTTGGGGGCTCATGGTTGGGTAGCGGGTCTTGTGTGTGCATTTCCAAAGGAGACGGTTGCAGTTTATAAATTAACTAAGGCGGGTAAAATTCAGGAAGCTCTGAAAATTTATCGTTGGTTTCTTCCGGTGTTGGAATTAGACCTTCTACCTAAACTAGTTCAATACATTAAACTTGCCGAACAAGAGGCGGGTATTGGATCTGAAACGGTGCGTGCCCCCCGATTAACACTCATTGGCGAAGAACGCGAACGTGTTTTGAAAATAATACGCGACAGTATTAAAAACAGGCCGAAGCTGGATGCTTGAGACTAGAAGTTCGATACTCAATACTTATTACTCTAGACTAAGGAACTCAATATTATATACTATGGCACATAAAGACGCAACCCTGCAGCAAGTTGATCAAGCCTTAAACGAGGCGCAACTGGCTTTTCTTTCATATAAAAATTTTTCTGGTAAAAAGAAAGCAACATTTCTTCGGACTATTGCGGATGAAATTGAAGCTTTAGGAGCAGAGCTAGTTGCGATGGCAATGAAGGAAACAAATCTTCCGGAGGCTCGCATTGTTGGTGAGCGCGGTCGAACTGTTCATCAATGTCGCATGTTTGCTGATTTAGTTGAGGAAGGCTCGTGGTTGGAAGCAAGAGTTGATACAGCATTACCCAATCGGGTGCCAGCACCAAAACCTGATCTTAGAAAAATGCTTGTGCCACTGGGTCCTGTTGTTGTTTTTGGTGCAGCTAATTTTCCCTTAGCGTATTCAACGGCTGGTGGCGATACGGCTTCTGCATTAGCGGGCGGTTGTCCGGTAATTGTAAAGGCACATCCTTCACACGCAGGCACATCCGAACTTGTTGCCAAAGCAATCTTTACGGCCATAGAAAAAACAGGAATGCCTAGAGGTGTATTCCAACATTTGTATGGAGCAGGTTTTGAAGTTGGACAAGCATTAGTAAAAAATCCACTGACAAAAGCGGTTGGATTCACCGGATCATTAGCAGGTGGAAAGGCGTTATTTGATTTAGCTAACCAACGTCCGGAACCCATACCTGTGTTTGCTGAGATGA
>JAGPBO010000328.1 GCA_018063305.1 Cyclobacteriaceae bacterium | reverse complement strand
AACTGTACGTAGATACTTCCCCTTGCTCATTGCGAATTTCGAGACGAATAGTATTGCCATAAACTAACTCATACAAATCGTTATACACCTGACTTTCAATCACGGCCGGTTCGGCATTCGAAAATTCATTCTGCAAAGGATAGCTTCTGAATTTTCGTTTCTCTTCGAGCGTACTCAGGTATTGAATAAGTTTTGAAAACAACTCATCAAACATTTGCGTGTTGCCATTGTCGGCAAATTCATTTAAGCGCCACCGCCATAACCCCTCGCCTATTAGTACTGCCAATTTACGATTGCCGTCTGGCCATGTCAGTAAAAGCGGCCGGTCGGTAGTAACACTTCCAATCCGTTGATATAAAATTACCTGGGCGTTAGAAGGATAGGAGAACTTTCCAAAAGGCACATCAATAGGCGGATAACGGGCAAAGACCCCATTGCTGTTTTCAGAAAAACCAAAGTCGCGAAAATTAGGATTGATAACCGGTGTAACATTATCCCACTGGCCACTCACAGATTCAAATTGAATAGGCACCTCATAGCCGGCCAGCTGCCGCAAATTAGTGTTGCCACCAATCATCACCATCACCGAGGATTCACTTTTGTATAGGGACGAGAAAAGCGGTGTGGTGCGCCCAGCCTGATCAATTGCCTGATGAAAAATATAAAGTTCCGCGTTACCAGGAGTTAGTACGGCACGGTCTGCTTCAGCAACCCCAGGAATGTGCACAATGAGTTCATAGTTTGAATTCTTTTCAACCACCGTCTTCAAAGCTTTAATATCCGGATGAGGTGCCGGGGCAATTAGCACTATTTTTTTCCTCCCCTCCACCACATCGATGAAAATGCTCGAAAAATTATTTCGATGATTGGTCTCCAATCTATTCGGCTTAACCGAAATGTCATATCGCTGAATTCCCTTTTCGGTAGCATCCAATTGAAAATCAAAATCGATCAGTGATTTACTCTCAGAATTTTTTTGAAGGGTTGTTAATACTTTACCACCCTTCAATACTGAAACTACAATCTCTTCGTTTTGCATGCCTTGTACCAGCACCTGTGCCCGAACTGGAAACTTATTTCCCTGGTAGGCAATTTTATTATAGGCTACATTTTTTAAAACCAGATCAACCCGCGCAAGGGTATCTCCTATTCCAACAGAAAAAACGGGCATCCGCACAGGGGTATATAGTGGTGATAATCCCGAATTGTAAATACCATCGCTAACCAAAATAATTCCAGCGAGATTGCGGCCTTCGTATTCCTGAATAATATTTTGGATTCCCTTATTTAAATCAGAAGTTTTTGCTGCGTAAGCTATCTCTGTTAAGTCATTTCCCTGCAAGTCTTTCGACTTTACATCAAAGCCTTGTTTCTGTAATGAAGTGCGAGCATTATTAATTTGATTAACCAGTTGTAGCCGCGCTGTAGAATCAATTACCTCCGCCACCGAGGAGGAAGAGTCAATCAGAAAAACCCAGTTGGGCTTTTCAAACTGGTTGGTGATTAGTTTAAGAACAGGTCCTAATAACAGAATGGCTAAAAAGAAAACCAACGCAGTGCGCAAGCCAAACAAAATCTGATTAACACGTTTGCTCCACGTGTGTTTTGATCGATAGAGTATAAACGCATACCCGATCGCAACTGCGGCACATAAAAAAATTAGTAACGGTGAAGATTCAAATAATAGACGTTGCATTTCGAGTTCTTAGTCTTGAGTCTTGAGTTTTTAGTCTTGAGTCAGATACACTTACGACTCTGGACTATTAACTCAAGACTATTAATAGTTATATTTTTTATCCCACAATCTTTTAAGATAATTTCTAAGTTCCTCCTCGCGGGTATTTTTGCCGGGCTCATAAAACTTAGTTTCTTTTATTGCATCAGGTAAAAACTCCATCGCCACAAAATTATTACGAAAATCGTGGGCATATTGATACCCTTTTCCATAGTCAAGGTCTTTCATAAGTTTAGTCGGAGCATTTCGTATCGGCAACGGTACCGGCAGATCGCCTGTTTCGCGAACCGTTTGTAGTGCCTTTCCAATGGCCGCAACCGCTGAATTACTTTTAGGTGAGCAGGCCAGATAAGTTGCACATTGCGACATAATAATCTGCGCTTCCGGATAGCCAATCATGGTAACGGCCTGAAAGGTAGTAGTAGCCATTACCAATGCCGTTGGGTTAGCATTACCAATATCTTCGGAAGAAAGTATTACCATTCTTCGCGCAATAAACTTAACATCCTCACCTCCTTCAATCATACGGGCGAGGTAGTACACGGCTGCATTGGGATCGCTGCCGCGGATGGATTTAATGAAAGCCGAAATTATATCGTAGTGCTGCTCACCACTTTTATCATAGATAGCAATGTGTTTCTGAGCCACATTCATCACCAGTTCATCGGTGACTTCAATGCTTCCTGATGCCGATTCACTGATTAGCTCAAGAAGATTTAAAAGTTTGCGCGCATCGCCACCTGAAATATTTAATAAAGCCTGATGCTCCTTAATAACAATCTCTCTTTTCTTCAAATCAGCATCTTTTGTCAAAGCCTGCTGGATAAGTTTAAGAAGATCATCTTCTGTTAATGACTTCAGTATGTACACCTGGCATCGTGAAAGCAAAGCGGAATTAACTTCGAAGGAAGGATTTTCTGTCGTTGCACCTATCAACGTAATCGTTCCCTTTTCTACCGCCCCCAACAAAGCATCTTGTTGCGATTTATTGAATCGGTGAATCTCATCAATAAAAAGAATTACCCGACTTGTTCTTT
>JAGPBO010000144.1:2518-9619 GCA_018063305.1 Cyclobacteriaceae bacterium | reverse complement strand
AATTACCGGACAATAAATATTACATTTTTGGTAAGGATGGCGGCAAAAGCCTTGCGGAGAAATACAACGTTCCGCTCCTCGGGCAGATTCCATTAGTGCAAAGCATTCGCGAAAGCGGAGATAGTGGTTTGCCCGTAGTTTTAAAAGATGGCCCAACATCAACTGCATTTATGGAATTAGCTGCAGCACTGGCGCAACAAGTTGCCATAAGAAATGCTAAATTTGAATCGACTAAACGAGTGGAAATAAATACATGATCAACCCAGTCACTATGAATAAGGAAGAAATTACAGCTCGTATTGAAACCGCATTGGATAGCATCCGCCCGTACCTGGAAGCTGATGGTGGCAATGTGCGGGTGCTCGATCTGGCCGATAATAATCTCCTTAAACTGGAATTCGTTGGAGCATGTGGAAGTTGTCCTATGTCTACCATGACGTTTAAGGCGGGTGTTGAAGAGGCCATTAAACGAGCCGTACCCGAAGTTACTCAGATTGAGGTGGTTAATTTAACTACGGTCTGAGGTTACAACCCCTTTGCTTTTCGGATTTAATTTTACCGCTTATTATAAGTTGTATTGCCATTTAATAAAGCCATGAGGATTAAGATACTTTTCATTTCTTCATTTCTCATGCTTATGGTGATACCCCTGCTTGCGCAGGAACGTTGTGGTACAGTGCAATATGAAAAACTTTTGGAACTAAAGAATTCCAGTAAAGAAAAGAAGCTTCAATTCGAAAACTGGATTAATCAGAGGTTAACCCAACCTGCAACCAAGCAATTAAAACAACAACGTACAGGAAGTGCCACCTACGAAATTCCGGTTGTCGTTCATGTAATTCATAATGGAGAAGCTATTGGTACGGGTACCAATATTTCGGATAACCAGATTCTTTCTCAAATCAATGTTCTTAATAAAGATTTTAAAAGATTAAACACCGATGCAGGCAACACGCCAGGCGAATTTTTGGGCGCAGCCGGAAGTCTTGATATTGAATTTATACTTGCCAAACAAGATCCGTATGGTGCGCCAACCACTGGTATTGAGCGGGTGCAAGGAACCAAGTCGGTATGGACGATAAACGATAATGCAACTTTTAAAGCACTAAACTATTGGCCTGCCGAAGATTATTATAATGTCTGGGTAATCAATATTCCCTCCTATTTAGGCTATGCCCAGTTTCCGGTTTCTAACCTTCCGGGATTAGAAAATTCACCCGATAATCGATTGACGGATGGCACCATAATTCATTATAAAGCGTTCGGCTCCAACTTCGAGGGTCTGGGAACTTTCAATCTGCTTACTGATTACAATCATGGAAGAACCTTAACCCATGAGACCGGACACTTTTTGGGTTTGCGACATATTTGGGGCGATTCAAATTGTGGAACAGACTATGTTACCGACACACCAACTCAACAAAGTCAAACATTGAATTGCCCTACACACCCGCGTCCATCCTGTAGTTCGAATGATATGTTTATGAACTATATGGACTATACCGATGATGCATGCATGAACCTCTTTACAAACGGGCAATTTGCACGGGCAATTGTTGTTCTTGATAACAGCCCACGAAGATTTAGTTTGCGCAATTCTGTTGGTGACGAGCCTCCGCCCCCTTTGGCCAACGACCTGGCACTTCGTGAAATTATTTCACCTGGAGTTACTTCTTGTGGTGGATTCGTTATTCCCAGTATTGAAATTCAAAACATTGGAACTTCGCCCGCAACAGCGGCTCAGCTGCAGCTCAAAGTAAATGGTGTAATTGTTGAAACCCGAGACGAAGTATTGAATCTCCCCAACTTAGCCATAACAACCGTAACCTTTAATCCGGTATCGCAACCCACGGGAACCCTCAATTATGAGTTCGAGGTTTTGTCTGTTAATAGTGTAGCCGACCAACGCGCGTCAAATAATTATCTTACCCTAAGTTCAACCATACCGCCCAGTGGCACACTGCCCATCACTGAAGTATTTAATACTTTCCCCGCTAATTGGAGCAACAGTAATCCGGATGGCAAAATTCAATGGGCAATTAAAAATACATCCAGTAATGGCAACTCGATGTATGTCAATTGTTACAGCTATGAAAATCTGGGAGCAGTAGATCAGTTGATAACACCTGTTCTCGATCTAACGGGTGAATCCGTTGCTCTGCTCAAGTTTGATCGGGCACACGCCATGTATAGCCTCAGCAATCAGGAGCGTTTACGCGTGCTTGTCTCTATCGTTTGTGATTTTGATAATACATCCACGGAAGTATTAAATCTATTGGGACCCACATTAGCTACGGCACCCCAAACCACCAGTCAATTTGTTCCCAACGCATCGCAATGGGAAACGGCAATTATTTCTCTCAATGCGTTTGTCGGTAATAAGATTCAGATCGCCTTTGAAGTAACAAACGGTTGGGGCAATGATGTTTACCTTGATAATGTTGTTGTACTTACCGATGAGATTGTTGACCTGGCTATACTTTCTATAGAGAGTCCCGGTCCGGTTACCTGCCAGGCTAATCCTTCTCCGGTAATCCGCGTAAAGAATTTGGGCAGCACGCTTATTACTTCGTTTAAGGTTGTTACCAAGGTTAACAACCAAACCCAACCGCTGCAAACTATTTCCAATATCTCCATGGCTCCGGGAAGCGAACAAAGCTTTACGTTGAATCCGATTCCCCTTACTAGTACGAGCAGTTCAATGCAGATAACCATAAGCGAACCGGGCGGGCTGCCTGATGCAAACGTGAGCAACAACACCCTTTCTATGAAGAGCCTCTACAATGATTACCGGGATGTTATTCCCTTACGGCAGAATTTCAATGAATTATATACGGACCAGTGGCCGGTAATCAGCCAAGGTAACGATGCACCCTGGGTTCCCATTACTACCAACAAGTCATACTCACTGGCCTATATGGCTTATAACAACGTTCCTGCCGGTGATGAATCGTGGCTTGTGAGTCCGGTGCTTGATTTTAGCCTGGCCGATAAGGCCAGCTTGTTCTTTGATATTAGTTATGCCACACAACCTCAGGGAGACGAGCGATTGCGCATCCTTTACTCCGATGATTGCGGACAAACCTATCCCAATGTATTGTATGATAAATCCGGATCGTCATTATCGACAACCAATACAAGTCAATCATGGATTCCTACCAAAGAAGAAGATTGGAAGAGGCGAAATATTAATTTAAATGCTTTGGTAGGGAAAGAAAATATTCGATTAGCCTTTGTGGCAACATCCGCTGGAGGTAATAATCTTTTTATTGATAACGTGGAGTTTTATGTGGACGACAACACATCCCCTGTTTCTATAGAAAGTCAATACGAAGTTTATGGGGTTGGCTCAAACGTAAAACTTACCTTCAATCTGGCGGAGAAAGAAACGGTGCATCTAAAAATTTACAATATGCTTGGGCAGCCCGTGTTAGAAGATCAATTGTTTGATGTGCTTAATCAAACCTACACCTTTGATATCCATCAGCAAGGCACAGGTATTTATATTATTTGGGTTCAATTTGCAAATCAGGTGGGCTCATCAAAAGTGTTTCTTACTGGAAGTAACTGATCTGAGAAATCCTATCGGATTTTATGTGATTTTACATACTTTCATAGTGGAAATCCAGTTAAACGTGAACATCTTTGGGGTATTAATTTAACGGATGAGTAAAAAGAAAATTGCCATACTGTACGGAGGCCGATCGGTAGAACACGGAGTGTCTATTAACTCGGCCCGTAATATTTTTCAATATATCGATCGGGCGCTCTTTGAGCCTATACCCATTGGCATTTCTCTTAGAGGAACCTGGCATAAAACACAAGACATTTCGAAAGAAATTGAAGCGGGAGAAAAATTATCGCTACAATTAAATCCGCTTAACCCATTATTTACCACCGAGTCGGGAACATCCTTTTCTGTTGATCTGGTATTTCCGGTTTTACATGGAACAGATGGTGAAGATGGCAGTATTCAGGGATTGTTGAAGGCGATGGATCTTCCCATGATTGGTACCGGGGTAGCGGGTTCGGCCATGTCGATGAGTAAGTTGGTTGCTAAACGATTGCTCAAAGAAGCAGGACTGCCCGTAAACAAGTTTATCTATTCCTATTACTCCGATGAAAAACAGTACACCTTTGATGAGGTGGTCAATCAGATCGGTCTGCCCTTTATGGTAAAGGCGGCCAGTCTGGGTTCATCTGTGGGCATTTCGAAAGTAAAAACGAAAGCAGAATTTACAGAAGCTCTAAAAGAATCCTATCGCTACGATGATTGTGTTTTGTTTGAAGAGTTTATTTCAGGAAGGGAGATTGAATGCGCCCTATTAGGCAATGCTCCGGCTCAGGCTTCTATGCCGGGAGAAATTATTATCAGCAGCAAATACGAATTTTATACTTTCGATGCCAAGTATGTAGATGGCGCTGCCGTTGCTATTGATGTGCCAGCCAAAATGGATTCGGACGTTGCTGAGAAAATAAGATCAATTTCCATTCGCGCCTATCAGGCACTCGGGTGCGAAGATTTCTCGCGCGTAGATTTATTTCTTACTGAAAAGGGAGAGGTTTACGTAAACGAAATTAATACAATACCCGGCTTTACTAACTCCAGCATGTTTCCGATGATGTGGAAAGAGCGGGGCATTTCATTCACAGAGTTAATTACCCAATTGGCTCAATTAGCCACACAGCGATATGAAAAGTCGAAACGCATTGTGCGGGATTATCAATCAGCCTTAAACTTTTAATAAATGAAATTCGGTTTTTTTAAAAGTAGTTCGCTAAGTGGTTTACTAATTAGTCTTGGAATTACACTAGGTACGATTCTCATTATCGCCATTGTTTATTTTTATATCTATCTGCCGGCTGCTACAAACCATGGCGAATCGATTACGGTGCCTGACCTTAAAGGCATGAATCTGGAGGAGCTGGAAACATTTTTAAATCAACGAGATCTTCGATATGCCGTAAATGATTCTGCCTACTCGTCCGAATATCCACCCCTGGCCGTGTTGCGACAATTCCCACAGGCCGGATCGCAGGTAAAAATCAATCGGGTTATCTATGTTTCTCTCAACCGCATTTCTCCGCCTACTTTGCCTATCCCAGACTTAGTTGACCGCTCATTAATCAATGCCGAAGTAGTTTTAAAAAGTATAGAACTAAAGCGAGGCCGTATTTATTATGAACCGAGCCCCTTCCGAAATTTGGTAAAGGAAATGCGGTTTGAAGGAAAGAAGATTGAACCCGGTACTCGCATAACCAAAGGCGCCATCATTGATTTAGTCGTTGGCGATGGAAATGGACCTGCCGATTTCAAAATCGGAAATCTGTTAGGAGACGCACTGGAAACTGCAAAGTTTAAATTGATGGGTTGGAATCTTCACCTGGGTACGATTCAAATCCCGGCAGGCATGGATACTACGGGTATGGAACCATTCGTTTATAAGCAATATCCGTTGGCCGGAGATTCCGTACGCGTGGGTGACCCCATTGATTTGTGGATAGGTCCAAAAGGTTTTGTTGACCCCGAGGAAGGCGGTGAAACGGAAGGTGAAGAACCAGACAAAAATAAAGACTAACACCCACCTCTGTGAACCAGATAGTTTACACTATTCTGCTTTTAACATTTTCGATTAGTGGCTTTTGTCAACTGATAATCGTTCCTGTACAAAAAGATTTTATCGCAAGCAAAAATAACAACACATACAACGCGCGCACCCAGGATGTTACACCAATAACACTTCCTTTTTGGGATGATTTTTCAACCATCCGCAATGGGAATGCCGACCCCGCGCTTTGGCAATACGGGCAATCGGTGTGGGTTAATGAGGGCATGGGCATCAATCCGCCTTCCCTCAATGTTGCTACGTTCGATGGGCTTGATTCCTTAGGAAGACCCTATAATGTAAATGATATTCTCGCGAAAGGCTATGCAGATAAATTAATTTCGGCACCCCTGCGAATGGATCTGGTGGCCCCAGCCCAACAAGCTAACATCGCCATTACATTCTTCTATGAGTTTAAAGGAAATGGTGAAGCTCCCGATCCGGGTGATAAGTTTTCGTTGTCATTTAAAAATTCTACGAACAATTGGGATGAGGTCTGGTCAGTTGACAACGATGGTACTTTTATTAGCGATCAATTTGTTGCTGTTACTATTCCCATTACTGACAGCAAGTACTTTTTCGATAACTTTCAATTCCGTTTTCAAAATTTTGCCCGTTTATCAGGTCCTTATGATACCTGGCACCTGGATTATATTTATATCAGCAACGGAAAATCACAAATCAGTCCGGTATTTCCATTATTTCCAGATCGTACCATAAGCACGCCACTAACCTTGCTGTTTACAGACTATATGGCCATGCCTATTAAACATTTTTTTTCGAACACGACCGCTAACTTAACCCAACCTTCCTTATTCATCACCAATTTAAGGCAAGATCAGGTGGCAGGAAATGGGCAACCGGTAAGCTATAGCTCGGAGGCCATCATCCATACAGTTAAAGGTACTGATCCTCCCGTAGTGATCACCACACCCCTTGATCATGACGTCAATATTGGAAGTGAACTTACCTTCAAACAAAATCGTCTGGTGGCCTTGCAAACAATTCCAGATCCCCTAACACTCGATGCAACGGCAGATTCCATTCATATTAAGGTAACGGTAGCCTTCGATACGGGAGATGATAAAATAAAGACCGCTACCGAAGGAGATTATGATTTTGATGTATTTAGTCCCATCATTTTCAAAAACAACGACAGTGTTAGCGCCAGTTATGTTTTATCAAATTTTTATGCCTACGATGATGGAAAAGCTGAGTATGGTGCGGGGCTGAATCAACCGGGCGCACAACTTGCCTATGAGTTTCAGATGAGAACGGATGCCTCGGACACATTAGTAGCCGTTGATATTTACTTTCCTCGCTTTGGTGACGACTCAAACCAGATTATTCAATTTAAAATTCTAAAGGCACTTACTAACAGTTTCTCCGACATTTTACTTCAGGGCAATATTCCGATTCAGCGAAATGCACAAAACAAATTCTGGCGTATTCCGCTAGTTGAACCTATTGGCGTGCAGGACAAATTTTATATTGG
>JAGPBO010000144.1:0-2418 GCA_018063305.1 Cyclobacteriaceae bacterium | reverse complement strand
GCATACATCCAGGTATCGCGATTGGATAAGCCCATACCGCGCATAGCTAGATACAGAAAGCCTATGAACAACGGAATTTTATAGAGGAGAACATCCATACCATCTTTAGGATGAACATACCCAAGGCCAGCATAAAATAAGAAGACAAGAAAAACAACAGATGCAATCCTTTTATGCCATGTGTGCCCCACCAATCCATAAAGAACATGCCCGCCATCTAATTGGCCAATGGGAAATAGATTTATGCTGGTGAAAATCAAGGATAAAAATCCAGCAAATAAAAACGGGTAATGAATGATCTCATGAATATTAGGTAGCAGGGCCGGATCAGCCACATACTTTTCGAAGAAAAGAAACAACAAATTTTTTCCTAGGGATATGTTCACAGAACCTTCGGGTAAGAACCCCGGTTCATAAACAAAGTTCGCGTAGTTAAGTCCGAATTGTTCATACTCAGGGTGAATCGAGAAAATGTATTCGGGAGGTGGCAGGTGGGTGAAGCCATAAAACAGAAAACCTAATGACACAACAAAACCAGCTAACGGGCCCGCAATACCAATGTCAAAATTTTCGCGCGTAGAGTTTACCCGTTGCTTTAGCCTGATCAACGCACCCAATGTTCCCAGCATCAAAGGAATGGGTGGCAAGGGAATGTAGTAAGGCAACGAAGTGCGAACCCGGTGATAGATGGCCGTGAAGTAGTGCCCAAACTCGTGAGCAGTAAGAATACTTAAGAAACAAATTGAATACGGAAGACCTGAATAAAAATCCTGCCAGGTAAACCCACTAACCAAAACCGATTTACCATGCGTCCATTCGGCCCCCGCCAACGTAGTGGTGATGAAGGTTACGATAAACAAGGAGGAGTGAATGAGTGCGGTTTTGAGTTTCGAATTCATAGAAAAAGTGAAAAAATCTGATCGGGATGTTGAACATGAAACGTTTTAATGCCGGCCTTATTTGCACCCGTCAGATTATCTTTATTGTCGTCTAAAAAAATGGTTGATTCCGGCACTAAACCATTCTGCAAAAGCACATGGTTATAAATGGCTACATCAGGTTTGCTTAATTTAAGCAGATGCGAATAATACGCTTTATGGAAATAGTTATCAATAGTCGAATGGCCCGTAAGATTTTTTACTATTCCATTAAAACATTGCAGGTGAATGTTGTTGGTGTTGCTAAGCAGATAAATAGAAAACCGTTCTTTCAGCCGCACGAGTAAATCAATCCGCTCCATGGGAATGTTCAGTAACATCGCATTCCAGGCGGCATCCAACTGGGCATCTGGCACTTGCAGGCCTAATGACTGGCGCAAGTGCGTTCTGAATTCCGCATCAGAGATTAACCCTCTCTCATAATCATGAAAATAAGCACCCTGATGAACTATCGATTTAATTTCCTCCACCGGCATTCCACTAAGTGAGGCAAATGCCTGATGCGTTTTTTCAACAGAGAGGTTGATTATTACTCCACCTAAATCGAAAATGATATTTTTAATTCCTTTGAGCCCCAAAACAAATTGTGTATTACCGTTCAAATATGTAAAATTGCACTCCCATTTAATAACCGACTTCAAATATAAGGTTATCAATTCAAAGAGGGCCCATAGCTCAGCTGGTTAGAGCACTTGACTCATAATCAAGGGGTCGCTGGATCGTGCCCAGCTGGGCCCACTTTTTTCTCCTTCCCAGTGAGAATTCTTATCTTCGATCTCTTATTTACTTCATTATGAAAAAACTTGTTGCGCTTTTGCTACTTGATCTAGTGTTCAATACTCTTAGAGCCCAAATACCTGTGCGTCAATTTGAACCCATCAATTTTTCGCAGGTAACAATCAATGATGCGTTCTGGAAGCCAACATTAGAAAAAGTGGCCACCACTACCTTACAGGCATGCATCTATCAAACCGAAATTAATACGCCACGCATCCGAAATTTTGAGAAAGTAGCCAGAGGAAAAAATGAGAAACACGAAGGTATCTTCTATGACGACTCGGACGTATTCAAAGCGTTGGAAGCCATCGCCTATTCTTTAAAAAATCATCCCAATCCAGACCTGGAAAAAAAAGCTGATGAATGGATTGATAAAATTGCAGCAGCCCAACAGGAAGATGGTTACATAAACACGTATTACACACTGGGTAGACTGGATGAGCGCTGGAGTGATATGAGCATGCACGAAGATTACAACGGAGGACATCTGATTGAAGCAGCCGTTGCCTATTATCAAGTAACCGGCAAGCGAAAACTATTGGACGTTGCTATAAAATTTGCAGACCATTTTGATTTACTCTTTGGTCCTGGGCCTGGCCAACGGCATTGGGTTACCGGACATCAGGAGCTTGAACTTGCGCTGGTAAAACTTTACAACACCACTCAAAATAAAAAATACCTGGCCCTTGCCTATTGGCTATTG
>JAGPBO010000327.1 GCA_018063305.1 Cyclobacteriaceae bacterium | reverse complement strand
GGCGTGATGTAGTAGATTACTATCAACAAAAAGCAGATGAACAAATTCATGACATTGTTTTCTATTATGCGTTTGGTGCGTTTAAGATAGGTGTCATCTGTCAACAGATTTATCAGCGGTACAAATTAGGGGTAACAAAAGATCCTCGCTTTGCTATGTTGATTCATGTAATCAAAGCGTGTGGAGAAAATGCGCGTAAGGCGATAGAAAGAAATGAAATTTAAAGCCAGCGAGCCTCTGTGTTCTTTGTGGTGAAGAAAATTTAACCGCAGCAAACACGGAGAAAAACACAGAACGAAATGAAAATAAAAAACATCACCATCATCGGCACCGGTAACTTAGGCAGTCGCATTGGTTTGCAGGCCGCAATCTCTGAGTACAGCGTTATTTTTTATGACATTTCTGATTCTGCACTTAGCAAAGCGAAAAAAGCCATTGAAAAAATCTGCACTCAACTCATTAAGTCAAACTTGATTACCGAACCCCAAAAATCAGCAGCACTTGCTCAGATTGAATACACCACCGATCTGAAAAAAGCACTAGCCGATTGCGACTTCGTCAGTGAAAGCGTAACGGAAGATTTAGCCATCAAAGAAAAAGTTTGGAAACAAATCGGTGAACTCGCTCCTGCGAAAACAATTTTCACAACCAATACTTCTTACTTGCTTCCTTCACAACTTGCTAATATTTCGGGTAGATCGGGAAAATTTTGTGCGTTTCATTTTCATGATGTGTTTTATGCGCGGGTGGTAGATATTATGCCGCATGCCGATACTGATCCAACCTTAATTCCTTTGCTTGAAGAATTGGGAAGAAAACTCAATCAGGTTCCGGTTATTGTAAAAAAGGAATCGCCTGGCTACATTTTTAACTTTATGTTGATGGCGTTGATAGGCGCAGCCGGAAAATTAAAAACGAAAGATATTGCCAGCATCGAAGACATTGATCGCTCGTGGATGGTAAACTTTCACATGCCCATGGGTCCTTTTGGTATTCTGGATAGCATTGGATTGGATACCGCATGGCATGTAGTTAAAGAGCGGGACGATCCTGCTTCGCAAGCCTTTGCCTCTTTGCTTAAAGAATATATCGATCAAGGTAAACTAGGAGAAAAATCAGGTGCAGGATTTTATACTTATCCTAAGCCAGCTTATCGCGATGCAGAGTTTTTAAAAGGAGGTCTGATATAAAGTATTATGTACTTCGCTTTTGCGAACAACCGTCATCAACAAATAAGATGATTCATTCCAATTTGCCAAGCTTCTCTTTTGAATAAGCGTTGCCCAGGGAAACCGCCTTCGAAAAATTCTCGATAGCATGAACAGTATCTTTTTGTTCCAGGTAATAATCCCCCATTGAATCAAATGCATTCGCGCTTTGCGGATAGTTTTCTGCATTCATTTTAAAAAACAAAAACGCATGATCAAGTTTATGGCTTTCCAGCAAACTATACCCTATTGAATTCATCAACATCTCATCAGGTGTTACTGGATATCCAAAGTGTTCTGATACATTTTTAAAATGATCGGTTACCAGTTTTATCATTTCTTCCGGGTTAGATTTCGAATCAGCATCATAGAGTTTCCCTACCTCTTTGAAATCGTACCACGAGAAAAAAAACCGCAGCGCATCATGTTCTGCGATAAGAGGCACGCTGGCATGGGAATCGTCATTATAGTATTTCCATTTGAAAGATAATTCCTTATCAATTTTGTTATCAGTCCTTTTGTTGAATTCCAGAATTGACTTGATGTGCCTGTCATTTTTGCTAGTATCAGATTCAATCGTAGCCAAATCCATTCCGGGTTGCATCGTGTTGGCAACAGCAACATAAAGCGATTTTCCCATATAAACAGATTCGCCTAATACCTGGTTTGCTTGTATGGATAATTTTCTATTGTCCCACCATAAGCTTGGGTCTATCGCCAGAAAATTGTTAAACATATCAGCATGATTCACAAGTGTATTAATGGCAAATAGGCCGCCAAGCGAATGTCCTATTAGTGTTCGATAAGATGTGGTTGGATATTTTTTGTCTATGTAGGGTATAAGTTCTTCCTTGATAAATTGCGTAAATGTTTCACCTCCCCCCGTAGTCCTTGCAAGGAGGGTATCACCAAAAATTTCCTTAACATGAGTAGGGGTAAGGTCGCGACCTCGATCGGTGTTAGGTATGCCCACTACAATCATTTCGGGGCAGAGCATATTTCCGTTGACCGTGCTAAGTTGTTGTATCATTCCTACTACGGATGAGAAATGAGCATCACCATCCAGTAAATAAACAACAGGATATTTCTTGTTGGCTGCACCTTGTGGGACGTAGACCCAAACCTGACGTTCTTCATTCAGGAGTGTTGAAAATAGACTATCCCTGACGCCAATCGAGATTTGATTATTGGGTTGACTTTTATCACTTTGCTTGCAAGCAATAATGATTAAAGCCATGATGAGTGTTAATAATAAATTCTTCATAGAGTTATGAACGTGGTTTTATTCTGATAAGAATATTCAATATAACAAATAGCGTAGGGTTAAAAAATCTGCTATCTTGGCTTCCTATGAAAAAATTATTCCTTCTTCCCCTTCTGTTTGTGGCAACTGTAACTTTTGCGCAGCGGCCAATCACTCCCCCCGATATTTATAAAATCCAATCGGTCAGCGACCCGCAGGTTTCTCTTGATGGGAAGTGGGTAGCCTACGTTTTGTCAACCCCTGATTCAGTAAAAGATAAATCGGATGCGGACATCTGGATGGTTAGTTGGGATGGAAAAGAATCTGTAAAACTTACTGCCAGTAAAGAGGGG
>JAGPBO010000326.1 GCA_018063305.1 Cyclobacteriaceae bacterium | reverse complement strand
GGAGATTTGGATGGTTTGCTTTATTTAGTTAATAATGGAATTCTTATTCGCAAGCTGGCGGGTCACTCGTCCTATATTGAAGACATCGAGTTTAACCATGCCGGAACTTTTATGGCCTCGGCTAGTAAAGATCATACTGTGCGCCTTTGGAATTTCAGAGAACTTAATCAACAGCCCATTCTACTAACAGACCACGATTGGGCCTGGACAGTAGCCTTTACGCCCGATGATTCTCAGTTAATGGTGGGCATAAATACTGTACGCCAAACAGCTACCGGTGTAGATCAAACTATTCATGCCTACCCGACCAATTTAGAAGTAATGAAGGATATCTTGTGTACCAAGGTTAACCGGAATATGACGGCAGAGGAATGGGAAAATTTTGTAGCTAAAGATCTGGACTATGAGAAGACTTGCGAAAATTATCCGGGTGTACAATTGAAAAATCAAGGGACCAAAAAAGCGGGGAAATAACTTATGAAGAGATTTCTAATACTGGTTGGCTTTAGTGTTTTAAGTATTCATGCTTTTTCGCAAGCCACCAACTGCGCACAAACACTTCGGTTGGCGCAATCCGTGTATGACCAAGGGCGGTTGTACGAACTGGAAGATATTATTTCAAAAGGTCTAATGGGAGGCGACTGCGATCAACAAACTAAAGTAAGTCTCTACAAACTGTTAACGCTGGCCTACATTTATTTGGAAGAGCCTCAAAAAGCAGATGACTCGATGCTCAAGCTTCTGCAGACCGATCACTATTTTGAAATCAATGAATCGGTAGATCCCGCAGAGTTTGTAGCTCTTTATAAAACATTTCGTTCCCGCGAGGTCTATCGGGTTGGCGCTAAATTGGGAGTTAGTGCCAGTCAGCCCAACGTAATCAATTCCGTCTCGTCTGTTGAGCTTGCAGCCGATAGTAAATATAAATACGGAGTTGCCATTCATTTTGGAGGAGTAGTCGATGTACCGCTTAATGACCGAATGACTCTACACGGTGAATTGTTATATTATTCTAAAAAATTCGAGCTCAATCTTAAAGTAGATCGTGGCCTTGATGCAAATGGAGCTCCACTCATTCAGGAATTCCAGGCGTTTGAAACTCAGAATTGGTTGTCATTGCCTCTTAGCTTTGAATATATCTTCGCGGATAAAAAATATAATCCCTATGTAGCAGGGGGACTCTCAATCGATTACCTACTAAATGCAAAATTAAGAGGAGAGCGAAGCCGCGCTAATGACGCCTCTATCCCTGAAACGTCTTTTGATTTTAAACCCATGCGCAAAAATATTAATCTAAGCGCGTTGTTGGCAGCAGGTGTAAAACTGAAGATTGGCGGAGGTTATTTCACAGCTGAAGTCCGGTACCTTTACGGACTAACGAAATTGAATGGTGATGAAACTGCCTTTGAAAATCAACAAGCACTTTGGGATCAAGGGTATGCTGATCCGGTATTCAAATTGACCTCCCTGGCACTAAGTGGTTCTTATGTGCTCAATATTTTCAATCCTAAGAAAAATAAGATTAAGAGCAGCCGATGAGAAATACCTTTCTTTTACTTGTAATTGCTTCTTGCCTGATGGTTACCTGCAAGAATCTTGAAACTGCTGACCCCGCGCCCCGGAGCACCTTTACTAAATTTTATGAAGGCCCCTACTCCATGCAAACTATGGCACTGGATAAAATACCTGATGGGTTTGTGTTGTTGGCTAATACTATAACTAAAACCAATGATGGATCAATTGTACAAACTGTATTAATTGAAACGGATGAAAACGGTAATCAAATAGGCGACTTTCATTCTTACGATAATATTGTGAGTAAGTCATTTAAAGCCATTGTAAGCAACGGGGCAGTAAATGGTTACGTTGTTGTTGGCGATAGCATTTATACAGACCCAACCGCAGAGCAAGCTGCCAACGTGGTTGTTTCATCCATGAGTGTACTGATCTTAAATAGTTCGTTTCAAGAGCTGAAAAGAATCTACATCACAGATAAAAAAGCTACAGGCGCTGGGCATCCTGTAAAAGATGATTTTTTTGGGGAGTCTATAAATTTAACCGGTACCGGTGGTGTGATAATTCTGGGAACATTTAAAGAAGGCATCGTAAACCAACAAAATGCCCCTGCCGAGCAATTGCTCTTTGGATTGAATACGAGTTTGGACAGCGCGTGGGTCAAGTTCTATCCCTTGTTATCGAATACCTACGCCAACGCAAAATCAATACATTACTCAAACGGAAACATTATTTGGGCCAGCGCCATTGCCGATGTTCAAGGTGATTTCACTAACTCTTATGTCACGGTTCCCTTTGTGAAAGAACAATCTGTACCTGTTAATTTCAGTACGCTGGGTCAAAGTACAAATCAGAAGTTTTTGCCCAAAGATATACAGCCGGCCGCATCTCCGGATTTTGGATTTGGCGTGGTTGGAACCTATAGTCTAAATCCTGATGGCTCGGAAGGAAATATTTTCTTTTTTCGGGTGGGTACAAATGGGAGCATTATCCCCGGCAGCGATCGATACTTTGATGGGAATCTTTCGCTCACAACACCTGCACTTGATAAAAATACCTCTGAAATTATCGATGAAGGTGAAGCTATAACCGGAACCCGTGACGGTGGCTTCGTTTTGGTCGGTACTGTAAAAAGTAATCCTGATAAAAATCTTTTGGTTATAAAAGTGAATGCGCTGGGTGATCTGCTGTGGATGAAAACATTGGGTGGCAGTGGGGACGAAATTCCTGTGTCGGTGACAGAAGCCTCCAATGGCGATATTCTAATAGGGGGAACAAATGATTTAAAGG